>NZ_JADYXF010000025.1:0-73751 GCF_015864385.1 Pseudoalteromonas sp. SWXJZ94C | reverse complement strand
AACTATCATTTTTTTGTCAAAATATGCACGAAGAGCGAACCCAAAAAGAGATAAAGAAAAAGGACGATTAAAATGCGGCCTGAATCCAATTATCTCTTAATGTCTAACCTATGAACCCTTATTAGCCAGTATTCAACCGTAAAAGCATGGTTTAATGGTCATAACCATGTAGGTAATTACGCAAAAAAAGACGGCATTCACTTTGTAACTTTTCATGCGATGCTTGATACCGATACAACTGCATTTAGCACTCTTGAATTTTCGCCAACCCAACTTAAAATTAATGGTCAAGGGAGGCAGCCTTCAATGGTTCTTCCCATTAAATAACCGCAATAAAACGAAGATAACCTATGGCTCTATATAATAACGCGTACAAGGAGAGGATTAGCGTGACTAGGGAACTTAGTCACGCATTTTTGGCACTTATGTAGCTATGCAATTGCTCAATAGCACTTTGCATTTGGCGGCTTATATCACCTAGGCTAAACCCTGTTGCCACTTTAATTTGTTGATATGTTTCACCATGAATACGACTACGTACTATAAGGTCTCGCTGCTTATCTGTAAGCGTATTCATCGCATCTGAAATATATTCAATTCGTAAATTCATGCTACATAGATCCTCAGGGCTACCTTGTGTACATAGTGGTTCATCAATATTATCGAGGGTGTCGTCTAAAAAATGTTGGGTATTTTTAAAACGAGAACGATAATTTAAACCAATGTTAATAGCTGAACGAAGCAGATAAGCTTTCGGAAACTCTATTTTATCAATATGCTGGTGCGACAACATATTACTAAATGCCTCCTGCACTAAATCTTCATGGTCGCTAAGGCTTGCCCCAAAAAAATCACGGACTCTACGGTTTAGTTCATTGTTGTGCTCGGTATATAATTTTTCAAAAAATGATTCGATAATCATAAAATGACTTTAACAACCTCTTAATTCAAAAGTAAAAACAACTGTATCAGTCGTTATATTTAAGAGGATTAATCTAGCATTCAATTATGCTAAGAATATGACAAACCAAGCGTTTGTCACTAAAAGGTCATTTATTAGCTAAGTTATGACTCCGCAGTAATATGCTCGTTAAGCGCTGCTTTTTCGTCAATGCTGAGTGCTTGTTTTGATTTAGCAATAAAATCGTATCTCACCATCACGGCTTTGCCTATCGCACAGCATTTATCGTGTTGCCATGCTTCTTGTCGAAGTGTGAAAGAGCTAGTGCCTATATGCTCTACAGAGGTTTTAACTATCACCTCGTGACCATAAAATAACTCACCGACAAACGACACCTCTATTTTAGCTATGATCAGTTTCCAGTCTTGTGGATTTAAGTCAGGTGTAAAAAATTTAAAAATAGGTCCACGCGCGACTTCAAACCATACGGGGAGTACGGTATTGTTAATATGTCCAAGCGCATCAGTTTCACTAAAGCGCGGCATCACTTTTTCAATAAACATAATAATCCTTATAAAAGGTTACTCATGACGGACTTTATTCGCGTATACGATAATGCGCTAAGCAATGATTTTTGCGATAACTTTATTACCACATTCGCGCAAAGCCCACATGTAAAACAAGGGGTGACATCGGGCGGTGTCGATTTAAAGAAAAAAGACAGCCACGATTTACATTTAAATAATCATCCCGAATATGCCCAGCAATTAAAACATATACAACAAACAACTGCACAGCATGTTTTTAACTATATTGAAGAACATATTTTTATGATGATTGGGGCGTTTGGCTTAAAAGTTTATCACCCAAAAACAGGCGACGTTGTCGATTTAACTCAAGATAACTTTGATGAAGTAGGCAGACCACAACTACCTGTTTTAGTGCAGCAAATTTTTAGACTTGGCAATATTCAAGCGCAAAAATACGAAGTAAATAAAGGTGGTTACCCTTACTGGCACAGTGAGGTTTATCCGCAGCTACAACACAATGAAGCTTTGCATCGCGTGTTGTTATTTATGTTTTATTTAAACGATGTAGAAGAAGGTGGTGAAACTGAGTTTTACTATCAAAATCGTAAAATCGCACCTAAAAAAGGCACTATGGTAATAGCCCCAGGCTACTTTACACATACTCATAGAGGTAATAAGCCAGTATCAAACGATAAGTATATTTTAACATCGTGGGTGTTGTTTAATCGTGCAGAACAAATATATGGTGCGCCAAAGAGTTAGCGCACCAAAACTTATATGATTAACCTAGTAGCTCATCAAATAAATCAAATAACTGATCAAGCTCTTTAATGGTGTTGTAGTGCATACAACCAATGCGCACTACACCGCCTTTATCAAGCACATCTAATTGCTTACACAAACCTTGGGCATAAAAGTTACCATCCCACACGCATATATGCTGTTTACCTAAAAACTCTGAAACAGCGCGCGGCTCAAGTCCTTCAAAAATTAAAGCAAAAGTAGGTGTACGCTCATTTAAGCGATCAAAGTCATCAATACCAAACAGCTTAATGCGTGGGTAGTTTACCAAGCGCGTTAAAAAGTGCTCACTAAGCGCCATTTCATGCTGTTTAGTTTTAGTAAAAGCAACACTTAACTTTTCGCGGCGTGAATGGCTATCGTCAAGTTCGCTAATTGCTGCAATGTAATCAACAGCCGCGATAAAACCCGCCATTGCCTCAAAGCTTTGTGTGCCGGTTTCCCAACGACCTGGTGTTACGTCTTTAGCTGGCTCAACTTTATAAGGTGTGAACCCGTCTAAATGTTCTTTTTTACCGTAAACCATACCTAAATGCGGGCCAAAAAACTTATATGCAGAGCAGGCTAAAAAGTCGCAATCAAGCGCTTGCACGTCAACAAGTTCGTGCGGTGCGTAATGTACGGCATCAACATAAACAAGTGCGCCTACAGCGTGAGCTAGCTCAACAATACGTTTAATATTATTAATTGAACCGGTGGTATTTGAAGCGTAAGTTACCGCTACAAGCTTAGTGTTGCTGTTTAATAAGCTTTCAAACTGCGCCATATCTAAGCTGCAATCTGCTTCGTTAATAAGCGCTGTATTTACCTTTACGCCTTTATCTTCTGCGGCTTGTTGCCAAGACGATACATTTGAGAAATGATCGGCATTGGTTACAATTATTTCATCGCCAGCCTGCCAGTCACGTGAAATTGCACGGCTAAAGCTAAATGTTAGGCTGGTCATGTTTGGACCAAACACAATTTGTTGTGAGCTAGGTGCATTAAGTAAATCAGCGGCGGCTTGACGCGCATTCGCCATCAACTCAACCGTTTTATCACTAGAAAAAAACGCGCCACCTAAGTTTGAATTATAATGACCTAAATAAGCTGTCATCGCATTAAGCACCGATGTTGGTACCTGCGAGCCACCTGGTCCGTCTAAAAATACGGGCGATTTACCATCAACGTTTTGCATTAATGCAGGAAACTGCTCACGTAATTGCGTTATGTTCATGCTTATTCCTTAAGACGTTAATACAAAACAATCCAGGTAACCTGGTTTGCTAGCATCAATTTTGTTCATAGGTGTTGCGTTATGCCACACTTGACGGTCATTTATTAATGCAAACATGCCGTCTTTTATTTCCATTTTAAAACAAGGCTCAGCTTGCTTGTTTTCGTATACAAGTAGCTCGCCGCCTTCTAAATTCTCGTGAGAAACACCACATATACATACATGATCAAAACCATCTTGATGCACGCCTTCTGGCGCTGCCGGCGTATCGCTGTTAATTGCAAGCATACGGAACTGATGAATTTCAATATCACGCTGCTCATCAATACCCGTAAGTTGGCGAAACTCATTTACAATGCTTTTCATGCCTTCTGACTCAAGTAAACTTTGCTCTAGGTTTTCGTAAGTACGCTCTACATTACCTTGAAAAGTATTAATTGAATCGTCTTGAACAAATGCTTTGGCTTGTTGTAGCTTTATTTCACCATTTTGCATTTTAACTACTGAGTAACGACGTTTACGAAAGGCACCATCTGCATAAGGATTAGCAGGCAGGTTATCAAAAGAAGGCTTAACCAAATCAATATTTGCTTGGTTAACAAAACGTAGTTGCAGTAAATTCTGGTTGTTTAATGCTGTCATAAAATCTCGCCTAAAATAATGAGAATATTGGTGAGGATTTTAATGCATATAGAAAGGAATTTTTGCTTTATTATTTATGTTTAAATCAATTATTAGCTAAATTCAATATAATAAACCATAAAATAGAGCATGAACTATCTAATATTTATTTTAGCCAATAAAAAACCCGCCTAAGCGGGTTTTTAAACAAACTCTAAAAATTATACAGCTTGTTGAATAATCACGTTGTCTGCTTTTTTAGTGTAAGCAGGCATACGGTGGAAGTTCAAGTAACGGTATGTATCTGACGCCGTTGCATTGATCTTCGCAGCATATTCTTGGTACTCAGCAACTGTTGGTAATTTACCAATGATTGCAGCAATTGCAGCAAGCTCAGATGATGCTAAGAATACGTTTGCGCCATTACCTAAACGGTTAGGGAAGTTACGTGTAGAGGTAGACACAACCGTTGCTTTATCTGCAACACGTGCTTGGTTACCCATACATAGTGAACAACCTGGAGTTTCGATACGTGCGCCAACACGACCAAAAATACCATAGTAACCTTCTTCTGTAAGTTGGTCTTTGTCCATCTTAGTAGGTGGAGCAACCCAAAGCTGAGTCGGAAGTTGACCTTTAAAGCCATCAAGTAACTTACCAGCAGCACGGAAGTGACCAATGTTAGTCATACAAGAACCGATGAATACTTCATCAATTTTCTCGCCAGCAACATCAGAAAGAAGACGCGCATCATCTGGGTCATTTGGAGCACAAAGAACAGGTTCTTTAATCTCAGCTAAATCAATTTCAACGATATGCTTGTACTCTGCATCAGCGTCAGCTTCCATTAGTTCTGGGTTAGCTAACCAATCTTGCATTGCAGTAATACGACGTTCAATCGTACGTACATCGCCGTAACCTTCAGAAATCATCCACTTAAGCATAACAATGTTTGATTCTAGGTATTCAGAGATAGACTCTTTAGATAACTTAACAGTACAACCTGCTGCCGAACGCTCTGCAGATGCATCTGATAATTCAAACGCTTGCTCAACAGTTAGGTGCTCAACGCCTTCAATTTCTAGTACGCGACCAGAGAATTCGTTAATTTTACCTTTTTTCTCAACTGTTAATAAACCTTGTTTGATACCGTAGTAAGGGATTGCATGAACAAGGTCACGTAAAGTGATACCTGGTTGCATTTCGCCTTTAAAACGAACCAAAATAGATTCAGGCATATCAAGTGGCATAACACCGGTTGCTGCTGCGAATGCTACTGCACCCGAACCTGCTGGGAATGAAATACCTAATGGGAAACGTGTATGTGAATCACCACCAGTACCTACGGTATCTGGTAATAACATACGGTTTAACCACGAGTGAATAATACCATCACCTGGACGAAGTGAAACACCGCCACGGTTCATGATGAAATCAGGAAGCGTATGGTGAGTGCTTACATCGATAGGCTTAGGATAAGCTGATGTATGACAGAAAGACTGCATTGTTAAATCTGCAGAGAAACCTAAACATGCTAGATCTTTAAGTTCATCACGTGTCATAGGACCTGTTGTATCTTGCGAACCAACAGTTGTCATTTTAGGCTCACAGTACTGACCTGGGCGAATACCTGCAACGTTACATGCTTTACCAACCATTTTTTGCGCTAGTGTGAAGCCTTTATCAGAAACTTCTGTTGCTGTTGGTACTTTAAATGTATCTGTTGCGCCTAAGCCAAGAGATGTACGGGCTTTATCAGTTAAACCACGACCGATAATTAGTGGAATACGACCACCAGCACGAACTTCATCTAAAATCACATCAGATTTAAGCTCAAAAGTAGAAATTACTTTATCAGTACCATGTTGTTTAACAACACCTTCGTACGGATAAATATCGATTTGCTCGCCCATGTTGAGTTCATCAACATTTAATTCGATTGGTAATGCGCCTGAATCTTCCATTGTATTGAAGAAGATTGGAGCAATTTTATTACCTAGACATACACCGCCAACACGCTTGTTTGGTACGAATGGGATATCATCGCCCATAAACCAAAGTACAGAGTTAGTTGCAGACTTACGAGAAGAACCCGTACCAACAACATCACCTACGTAAGCAAGTGGTAAACCTTTAGTTTTTAATTCTTCAAGCTGAGTAATTGGACCTACTTCGCCCGCTTTATCAGGTGTAATACCATCGCGTTCAATTTTTAGCATTGCTAAAGCATGAAGTGGGATATCTGGACGAGACCATGCATCTGGTGCAGGAGACAAGTCATCAGTATTTGTTTCGCCAGTTACTTTAAATACAGTAACTGAGATCTTTTCAGCAACAGCTGGCTTATTAGTAAACCATTCTGCATTTGCCCAAGACTCAATAATTTGCTTAGCAAATGTATTACCGGCTTTTGCTTTTTCTTCTACATCGTAGAACGCATCAAACATAAGTAATGTATTTGAAAGGCCTTTAACTACGATTGGTGCAAGTGTTTCGTCATCAAGCAGGTCAATCATTGGTGCGATATTGTAGCCACCAAGCATTGTGCCTAACAATTCTGCCGCTTTTTCTTTAGAAACAAGTGGAGAATTAGCTTCACCTTTAGATACAGCGGCTAAGAAGCCCGCTTTAATATAAGCAGCATCATCAACACCTGCTGGTATACGTTGAATGAACAAATCTAAAATGAATTCTTCTTCACCTGCAGGTGGAGTTTTTATTAATTCAATAAGATCAGCAGTTTGCTGAGCATCTAATGGCGCTGGTACGATACCTAACGCGGCACGTTCTTCTACGTGTTTACGATATTCTTGTAGCACAATATTGCCCTCTTGGTGACGTGAAAGTATCCGGTAGCGCTTCAAGCGCAACATATTACCCAATACTTATAGTATTCTAACGCGTAATTATAAAGCTTTTATGGATAGATGAAAATCCATCCAGTTACGCAACTGATTATACCGATTATAAATACTATGAATAGTGGTTGTAGTAAAAACTATTTTCATGAATACTTGTTAAGTAAGAATCATTACCATTAACCAATGTTAATTTATTACAAGCATAAAAAAACCCAGCACTTGCTGGGTTTTTATTACAAACTATTTAATTAACGTAAAACTTTAACGTTTTTGATAGATTTGATATGCGCTTCTACACGACGGTTTTCTGCGTTTGCAGCTTTAGTGTTTGCATCATTTTTAAGACGCTCTTCACCTAAACCAGCTGTAGTAATGCGGTTTTTAGCAACACCAGTTTCAACTAATTGTTGAGCAACTGCGTCAGCACGTTTTTTAGATAACCATTTGTTGTAAGATGCTTTACCTACTGAAGAAGTGTGACCTTCTAAAAGTACTGTTGTATCTGGGTACTCTTTTAAGAAAGCAGATACTTTTTCAATATCATCTAAATACTGAGTAGATACAGCTGAAGCATTGTTAGGGAAAGTCACTAATAAGCTTACAGTTACTTCTTTATCTTCATATAAAGTACAACCATTACCATCAACAGCATCTGTCATTGGTGTGTTAGGACAGTTATCGTCTACATCAGCAATGTTATCGTTGTCGCTATCTGCTGGAGTTACTGGCACTTCAACAACAGTAGGTTGTGGAGCTGGTTCAACAGGCTTTTCTGGCATAGAATTTTGACCAAATAAGTAGTTGATACCTAATTTAGCGCCTACGTCAGTGTAACCACGGTCAAGACCTTGGTATACAGATGTTTCAGCGTTAACAAATAAACCGTCTGTAATGAAATGTTGGTAACCAACACCTGCATTTAGGAAAGTATTATCTGTAGCTACTTGCATTTCCTTAACACCGAATAAACCGTAGAAAGGACCGCCACCAAAGTGGTAAAGTGCATCAACACCAAAACGCTCGCCTTCTTCATCATCGCGGTTACCATTTGGAAATGGTGCTGCTAAAAATGCGTTGAAATCCATATCTGCATACTCAAGACGACCACTCCAGTAATCACTGAAACGGTAACCTACTTCAGCACCCCAGCTTGCAGACTCATTAACTTCTAGGTCTTGGTGCAAGTTTAAGTTTTTCCAAGATGCGTCGTAGTAGTCACCAAACACACCAATGTAATAACCTGGTTCTTTATCTGCAGCGAATGTAGATGCACTAGTTGCAGCTAGCGCGATTGCAATTGTAAGTGATTTTAATTTCATTGTTTTCTTCCCATTTTTAACAACTAATAAATTGTAGCTAATGAACTCTAGCTCAACCAGTTTTGTACAGACTACCTGAGCTTTTGTTAATCAATACTTAACGAAAAATAAAGTTTATAACTTTCTTCAATGCTTAGTAACAACACACAACTACTTACTATAGGCGAAGTTAAAGCCTTAATGTAAAAATAAATAAAGTGGTTTTGTAAATTGATACTCAGCAGGGAATGTAAGAGCAATTAAATTAAATGCACTTAGTAATGCACAGAAAAATTGCTTGGCTTTAAGTCGGCGCATAATACCACCAGATTTTACATTACCCTACATATTATGTGTATTTATGATTAAAAATGACTCTTTTTAATCATGGAGTTACATTTAAAGTTAATAATTAAGTACCACAAAAAGTGCGGTAATCATTATCACTCAATGGTGCTGTCTGAAATTCAGGTAAATTTTCACTCTCTGAATACGGACTATTTGCTACTTGTATAAAGTTTTGTAGCAACTTACTTGCACCAGTATCATTATACTCCGCTATTATTTTTTCGATCACATGGTTACGAGGAATAACACGTGGATTAGCTGCTCGCATTATTTTATAACTATTATCATTAGTTCTACTTTGCCACTTATTTACCCACAGTGTTAGTGCTTTAGGTATAAGCACCTCACCATTTAACGACTCAGTTAATGCATCGAAAGTATTGGTATAATCGAGCTGATTGTCTTTTAATAGTGTCAATAACTCAGCAATTAACTCGCTATCACTAGCGGTAGTTTCACTTAAACCCAACTTTTGCGCCCACATAGCCGTAAACTCAGTATTAAATTGCTCAGCAAAACTATTAATAAATGGCGTCATTAGCGAAACAGCTTGCTCGTCATCATCACTAATAAGAGGTATTAAACTTTCAGCTAAGCGAGCACAGTTCCAATTTGCCATATTAGGCTGATTACCAAATGCATAACGCCCTTGTTTATCAATAGAGCTAAATACAGTATCAAAGTCAAAGCTGTTCATCATCGCACACGGACCGTAATCAATGGTTTCCCCGCTCACTAGCGTATTATCGGTATTCATTACTCCATGAATAAAACCAACACGCATCCAACTGATAACTAATTTAACTTGGTTTTTAATGACAGCCCCTAAAAATGCTAAATAACGCTGCGATCCTGTATCGGTTATTTCTGGGTAGTGTCGCTCTATAGCTAAATCGGCTAAATTTTTAAGCCCTTCAACATCGCCTTGCGTCGCTAAATATTGAAACGAGCCAACACGAATATGACTGGTTGCTAAACGAGTAACTATTGCGCCTGCTTGTGGTGGATTACGATAAACCGTTTCACCACTACCAACGACCGCTAAGCAACGTGTGGTTTTAATGCCTAGTGCATGCATTGCCTCGCTCATTACGTATTCACGAATAGCAGGACCAAGTGCGCAACGTCCATCTCCCCCTCTTGAGTAAGGAGTAGCACCAGAGCCTTTTAATTGAATATCCCACAACTGGTTTTTATCATCATTAATAGCGCCCAGTAAATGCGCTCGTCCATCACCTAAACGTGGTGAAAAATGCCCAAATTGGTGCCCAGAGTAACCAAGTGCTACTGCAGGAATAGCCTGTTTTTCGTTACCACTAAAAATATTGGCACGTAAGTCGTCAGCAACATTAATATTAAATTGTTTTGCTAAACCATCGTTCCACAGCAATAACTGAGGAGAGGCAACACTTGCAGGAAAATCTTCAATGGCAAAGTTTTCCGTAATGTCTGTGTATCTTGGCACTAATTTCATGATAGTTCCTATTATTGCTGGCTTATACCAACACGGTTATCGCCTACACCATAGGCCACAATTAAGCTTAGTTCTTGCATGCTTAAACCACTTTGCTTTTGCATTTCATTAAAAAAAGCTTGGGCTGCACTCAGTGACTTTTTAGTTTGTAAGCCACCGTCTATAATTTTATGAGCACGTAAGTAATTCTCTACATCGCGTGATAATAAAAAGGTATCTTTACCAAGTGCTCGCAGCGCATAAGGTCCTGTATTTCCGCCTAAACGCGAACCATGCTTTTTTAAATACGCCCATAAACCAATAATATCGTCTGTTGGCCAATTAGCGACAAACTGGCTAAAACTGCCATGCTCTTGTGCTATTTCGTGGATCATGTAAGCATTTTCGGTAATTGTTTTTACTTTTTTGTAGTTACGAACAATACGCTCATCCGTTGCTTTTTGTTCTAGCATATCGGGTGGCATCATTAATAATTTATCAACGCTAAAATCCCAAAAAACCTCTCTAAAGCCCGGCCACTTATTATTAATTACTGACCAATAAAAGCCGCTTTGAAATACTTTTCGAGTAAATTCTTCAAGCCAATCGTCGTCACTTAACGTGCTTAGTTGTTTTTTAGATAGCGGTTTTGCAAGTAATAACTTAAGCATTTTTTCAGAGCCTTTTCGCTCTACCGCTCGCTTATAAATATCGCTAAATTTTTCCATCTGATTAATGCCTTACTTCTACTATGGGGCTAGTGTACGAGAAAAGCACCCAATACGTAACCACCCCTCTTTTCGATGAATTAATCTGTATTTAGTAGCTTGACACCCAGATGGCTAAAATGCTTTAATCGCTGCAATTACCCTATTTAAATTGCACAGGCTTGTAAGTTTTTACTCTACAAACAGGTGCAAAGGGCTAGAAGAGGTGCGTTATTCAGGTAGCGTATGTTAGGAGCGCAAACTCCAGTGAACATACGTGAGGGGAATTAACGCCGAGAAGTAATCACTTTTGCGAGGTGTTTATTTCGGGCGACTAGGTTGAACCCTAGCGACTGTCACCAATAGCTGCTTATAAAAAGCAGCTTATTAGTTTGGTGGAGAGCTTCTGGTCTTAAATATTAAGGCCGTGCGCCCTATTATTTTAAGCCCATTCGCTCTTCGAATTATTAGTTCGAACGACGTTAATGCGGCTCCTTCCATAAAGCTTTTTTAACTCTTCGAATAATACCAATTGCATTAAATTAGTTATCGCTAAAATGATCACGTTTTTAATAAAATTGGTACAAATTATAAGTTCGTGAGAGATGATCAACAACTTCAATTTAAACGACTACTCATTGTGGACCGCGCTCGTTACGCCATTTGATCAACACGGCGATGTTGACTACAACACGTTAACCAAGCTGGTTAGCGATCAAGAAGCGGCACATAACGGTATTTTACTACTTGGCAGTACAGGCGAAGGTTTAGCACTAACGCTAAAAGAGCAACAAGCCATTGTTGAACACGTGTGCCAACTAAAACCAGCAGTGCCATTAATGGTTGCTGTTGGCGGTAGTAATCTAAAGCAACAAATTGAGTGGGTTAACTACTGTAATAAACTACCTATTCATAGCTTTTTACTTGGCTCGCCGCTTTATGCAAAACCCGGTGCTATAGGTCAAACCCATTGGTTTGAAAGCCTACTTAATGCAAGCGCTCACCCGTGTATGCTTTATAACGTACCGGGTCGAAGTGCTATTAGCATCCCAACGGCAACAATTCAAAACTTACAAAACAATAAAAATTTATGGGCGTTAAAAGAAGCGAGCGGCAGCATTGCTCAGTTTGAGGCTTATCGACAAGCAGCGCCTAATTTAGCTATTTTTAGTGGCGACGATGCGCTAATGCCATATTTTGCACAAGCAGGTGCAAAAGGTTTAGTGTCGGTAGCTGCAAACGCATGGCCAGCACAAACTCATGAGTTTGTTAAGCGCAGCTTAAGTGGTCAACACCCTAATTTATTTGCTCAGTGGTCAAGCGCTATTAATAGCCTATTTGCTGTCGCAAACCCTATTCCCGTAAAGGTATTAATGCATTTGCAAGGGCGATTAACAAGCCCGCAATTGCGTCCACCTTTAACACACCTTGAGTTAACTCAAACCGATTGCATCACAACTGCAAACAACACCATTTTATCTTGGCATTAAACACAGGTTTTTATAATGAGCTGGTTAGAACTATTAAATAATTTAGAATCGGGCGCAGTACGCGCAGCATCACAAAACGAAAGCGGCCAATGGCAAGCTAACGTAGAAGTAAAACAAGGCATTTTAGAAGCCTTTAAAAATGGCACTAATACTGAGTTTGCAGGTGGCTTTGTTGATAAGCATAACCTAGCTCCGCAAGAATTTAGTACTGAAGATGGCGTACGTATGGTGCCAGGTGGCTCTAGTGTTCGCCGTGGTGCTTATGTTGCTAAAGGCACCATTATTATGCCACCAGCGTATGTAAACATTGGTGCATACATCGACGAAGGCACAATGGTTGATAGCCATGCATTAGTTGGTTCGTGTGCGCAAGTAGGTAAAAACGTACATTTAAGTGCTGCAGTGCAGCTTGGTGGTGTACTTGAGCCAATTGGTGCAAGCCCAGTCGTTGTAGAAGACGATGCTTTTATTGGTGCAGGCTGTATTATTGTTGAAGGCGTAGTCATTAAAAAAGGCGCAGTACTTGCCCCTGGCGTGCGTTTATCAGCGACTATTCCGGTATACGACTGCGTAAACGAGCGCCAACTTGATAAAGGCGAGCCAATCCCTGAGTACGCTATTGTAATACCAGGCTCTCGCCCTGCTTCAAACGAATGGGCGCGCGAGCAAGGCTTAAGTATGTCGTGTGCGTTAATTGTTAAATACCGCGACGAGAAAAGCGATGCATCGTTATTGCTTGAAGAGGTTTTACGATAATGAGTTTTTTGAGCACGCCTATCAAAGCCGCTGTAAATACAATTACACAACAACTTGATACACCTTTTTTTGTTTACGACTTAGATAAACTAAACACGCACCTTGCGCGTTTAGTTGCGCAAACCGACGTAAAACTATGGTACGCCGTTAAAGCAAACCCATTGTCTAAAATTATTCAAAGCTTAGACAACGCTGGTTTTAATTTTGACGTAGCAAGTAAAGGTGAGCTTGAGCAAGTACTAGCACAAGGTATTAGCTCACAGCGCGTGCTCAACACAGGGCCTGCAAAAAGCCCTAAACAAATTAAACACTTTATTGAGCGCGGCGTGCGTATATTCGTAGCCGAAAGCCTCAATCAAGTACATTGGTTAAACCAACAAGCACAATTACAAAATACACAGTTACAAGTATTACTGCGTGTACAATTACGCTGGCCTGAAGGTGAAAAAAACCCACTGGGTGGCGACAGCCTCACACCATTTGGTTTGGGTTGTGATGAGTGGCAAGCGCTCAATGTAGCCGACTACCCTGCACTTAAGTTTGACGGCTTACATATTTTTCAGTGGGGCAACATGCTTAGCACACAAAAGCTAAGCGAATTGTGGTCACAAATGATTGCACCACTTAGCCAACTTGCCAGCGATTTAAATATCAGCCTTAAAATTCTCGATTTAGGTGGCGGCTTAGGTATTCCTTATACACAAAGCGAAACAACACTTGATTGGGATGACTTAATAGCTGCACTCGCTAAAATTAAAAATGATGCGGGCGTAGAAGAGTTATGGATGGAACTTGGTCGTTATGCCGTGGGCGAATGTGGTCATTACGCAAACCCAGTAATAGAGCGCAAACAAAACTATAATCAACAGCAAGTAATTTTAAGCGGCGGTATAAATCATTTGTTACGCCCTGCTGTTACCAGCCAAGATTTTCCTGCTGCGTTACTGCGTGAATCCAGTGCTAAAACTCAAGCGGTCACTTTATACGGTCCGCTTTGTACAGCGCTTGATTGCTTAGGTGAACATAACCTACCAAGCGATTTAAATGAGCACGACTGGCTAGTGTTTAGCCAATGCGGTGCTTACGGCTTTACCGAAAGTATGCCGTATTTTTTATGCCATGAGCTAGCCGCCGAGTACACATTGCAAAACGGTAAACTTACCTGCGTTCGCCAAGCCGAAAATGCTAGCCACTACTTAAGGTAATAAGCATGAGTAATACAACACACATCAGCCAAGAGAACATTGTAGTAGGGGAAGTTGCAAACGGCTTACCACTTACAATTCCGGTCTATCGCTTAAAAGGCGATGGCACAGGGCCTAGTGTTTATGTTCAGGCCAATATGCATGGCGCCGAAGTACAAGGCAACGCGGTTATTTTTCAGCTACTTGAGCAGCTAAAAAACTTAAACCTTAATGGCGATATTACCCTTGTGCCCTACGCTAACCCAATTGGTTGTAATCAAAAATCTGGCGAGTTTACCCTTGGCAGGTTCGATCCGATTACGGGTACCAATTGGAATCGCATGTATCACTACAATAAAAATTTAGTGACACAGTTTGCACAAAATCATACTCAGTATGACGACGCTACATTAAAAAGTAACTTCAAACAGGCGCTTATTGACGAAGTTGACAGCAAACTCAACGGTCCTGCTTATTTACTTAATACGGGTAAACGCATTGCGCTTAACTTACAAAAGCTCGCTCATCAGGCTGATATAGTACTCGATTTACACACAGGTCCTATTTCAAGCAAGCATTTGTACTGCCCAACCTACGCAACCGACAGCGCGCGTTATTTTAATATTGAGCATGTATTGCTTATCCCTAGTGATTTTGACGGCGCTATGGACGAAGCTAACTTTTGCCCATGGTGGCATTTAAGTGATGCACTTAGCGAGCAAGGCCGTGAATTATCAATACCTGTAGAAGCGTTTACGGTAGAGCTCGGCAGCCAAGAAAAAATAGATTTAAAAGAAGCACTAAACGATGCTAACAGCATTTTAAGTTACTTAAATCACAAAGGTGTTTTACAAAATGCAACGCACACTCCAGCTGATATAACCCGCTATGCGTGTAATTTAGATGACTACTTTGCTTATTACGCCCCCATTGGCGGTATGGTTGAATACATAGCACCACTTGGCGGACACATTAAAGCCGGTGAGCCTATTGCTAATATTTTGCGAATGGAGCGCTACTTAAGCGAGCAACCACTGCAAACGCTCACCCTAGATTGCGATGCAATAGCTATTCTGCACTTTGCATCTGCAAGTGTTAACCAAGGCACTGAACTTTATAAATTTTTTACTAACGTATTTGAGCTTTAGCTCACCCTTCTCATTGCGTGAGAGTAAATTAACTGTGTTGTTAATTTGCATTAGAAAAGCGGCTTAGGCCGCTTTTCTTTTGATCTGTATTTATCTCTAATACGTATAAGATAACATCTGAGAGCAAATTCAGTAAAAGTTCACCGTTACATATGTAAAAAGGCGTTATAATCAAATTAACGTACTAACCCACCGAACTCACAAAGGAATTACAATGAGCTGGCGCCACTGGATCACTCTTTCTGCTTTAATAAGTACAGCTGCCTTCGCACAAGAAGATGAAGCTCCTACAAATGAGCAAAATAACGATATTGAGCTTGTAAAGCAGTGTATTTTAAATGAAGTAATCGGCGGAGATGGCAAACAAACTCTCGACGATTTACGTGAGAAATGTTCAGCTCTTGAAGAAGACAAACAACTTACCGCGCTTGATAAACGCCAAGCACGTGAGCAAGTGGGCAAAAAAAATAGAAATGTAATTACACCACACAAACGTAACTATATTTTACCTCTTTCGTATGTATCACATCCAAACGATCGCCCTTTCGATGGTTTTGATGAATTAACAGATGATAACGATGGCGAGCCACTCGATAACCTAGAAGCAAAATATCAGCTTTCAATCAAAGTGCCTCTTTATGATAATTTTTCTGATGAAGACCAAGCCATATTTTTTGGTTTTACACTTCAGTCATATTGGCAGCTTTATAACTCAGAAATTTCTTCACCATTTCGTGAAACTAACTATGAGCCAGAAATATTTTGGATAAATTATCTCGACCCAGAAAACGTATTATGGGGCGACGAAATGGCAATTTCATTAGGTATTTCACATCAATCAAATGGTCGTAGCCAGCCAAACTCTCGTTCATGGAACCGTATTTATGCTGACTTTATTTGGGAAAATGAAGGCTTTGTTTTTAGCTTCAAACCTTGGTATCGCATAGCTGAGGACGAAAAAGAAGATATTTTAGATGCTAAAGGCGACGATAACCCTGATATATATAAATATATGGGTTACTTTGAATTTAGTGGAGCGTATCGCTTTCATGAGCATGAATTTAGCTTTATGACTCGTAATAATTTAAATTCAGATAATCGCGGTGCTATTCAGCTAGATTGGTCATTTCCTTTATGGGGTCGTATGCGCGGTTACGCACAATACTTTAATGGCTATGGCGAAAGCTTAATTGATTACAATGCCGATATACAGCGTATTGGTGTAGGTATATTATTAACCGATCTGCTGTAATACTTCCCTAAGTTTTACGCACAAAAAAGCCAAGCATTGCTTGGCTTTTTTGTTTAGAACAATTAAATAGTTATTTTTTTACTACAAACTGTCCTTCAAATTCAGCAACAATATCATCGCCATCAAAAATAGTGACTGGAACAAGGTAACTAGCCTTTCCGTCTGTTTCTAAATCGCTCAGCTTACCTTTACATGTTTGAATATCAACACACCCTCGTGGGTCTGTAGTAAGAGGTTTTAAATACTTAATGTTAGCGTCGGCTAATACAATATTACCTTCAAGCCCAGCTTCTTTAAGTGCTAAGTACGTAGCGCCCCATCCGGTAAGTGTTGCTAAGCTATAAATAGAACCTGCAAACATCGTGTTATGTAAGTTTAAGTTAGCGTCTAAATCTGCACTGGTTGTAAATTGCCAGTCGGTATAACTTTCTACCTTAATGCCCATCGCGTCACTAATAGGAATAGACTCACGCCACGTGTTTTGTAGCACTTGCGTCCAATTGGGGTGACGGAACCAACCTGGCTCACATGGCTTTTGTTTTACCATTTTAAAATGCTGTACATCGCCATACGCTAAATGCGCTTTTTCTTTTAATTCGTAACCGTGGCGTTTATAAAACTCAAGGGCACGTTCGCGAGCAAACAAAACCAGTTCATCAGCACTTTGTGTCCATGCTATTTTTTCAAGCTCATGTAGCAAACGACTACCAATATGCTGATTACGATTCCCCTCTGCAACCGCCATGTAACGCACTTGTGCTTGCTCATGATTATTAAAGTGCAAACGTGCTACACCTAGCACTTCGCCTTCTTTATTTTTTATAAAGCGGTGCTCAGAGTCTTGTTCCATATCGTCTTGTTCAGAGCCACGAGGCTCGCCCCAAGGCGCGCGTAAAACTTGCCAGCGCAACTGGTAATAGGCTTGCCAATCTTCGCTACTTTGTGGGGTGCTTACCTGAAACATACATACTCCTGTTGTTATATAAGCCGTAAATAAAAGTCAAAAAAGGCTACGGCTCTATACTAATTTCATTGGTTACTTAGCACGCTAAAAAATCAATAAAATTAAGTCGGTTGGTATTATTTATGGCAAATACAATACTCCATCTTAAAAAAACTGCAAATACGACTTTGGTGATGGCTATGCAATACGTAAAAAATTAATGACACTGACCATTGCGCTTTAATAAAGCTCGTTTATGCTAAAGAGCATGAACGACTATATCAATTTATCTACAGGTCTAATTAACAGCCACTTTATTGAAAACAGCCACAGCGAAGGGCTGCTACTTTATTGGCATAAATATAATGGCGACTACATTCAAGTGCGCGAGCATGGTAATTTACGATGGCTGTTAATTAATAACACGCTACAATCAGTTATTGATACCACAAACCCGCGCAGTTTACTTTTACCCCATTTACAACACTTAGCTTTGCAGTGGCAAACCTTAACTGCACCAAATAAAGTGCTTGAACTAGGTTTAGGCGGTGGTGCTATTCGTAATTACTTATCTCATAAATATCCGCAAGCAAACATTACATCCGTTGAAAAAAACGCTGATATTATTGATTGTTATACCCAGTTTTTTTCGTCAAATAAAAATGAGCGATTACTTTGCGCCGATGCACAGCAGATTTTAAAAAGTGCGCAAAATATTGATTGGATTATTTTAGATTTGTTTAGCCAAATAGACGCGCCTCGATTTTTATTTGAAGAGGCATTTTATAAAAAAATCTACTCAGCTTTAAATAACAACGGCGTGCTATTTATTAACTTTTTATCGCAGCATGAGTCGCAATTAAAGCAACTTCAGCAGCTATTACTCGATGTATTTGGTTGTAACGTCAGCCCGCAAAAAATTACGGGCTATGTAAATCATATTGTCGTGGTTACTAAAAAAGAGGCTTAAACAGATAAGTTAAACGTAACGGGCCCATCATTGCACAAGCTTACTTGCATATCGGCACCAAATTCACCTGTGGCTATTCTAAGCCCCAACTCTTTAGCTTGAGCAACAAAGTACTCGTAAAACTCGTTAGCTTGGCTTGGCGTAGCTGCAGATGAAAAACTAGGGCGCATTCCTTTTTTAGTATCAGCCGCTAAAGTAAATTGCGAAACCACTAATAGCTCACCTTTAATATCTTTAAGGCTTAGGTTCATTTTGTCGTTTTCGTCAGTAAAAATACGATAATTACTTACCTTATGTAAAAGCTTATCGGCAGTTTGTTTATCGTCGTGTTTTTCAACGCCTAGCAACAACAATATACCATTGCCAATTTCGCCTACTACTTGGTTATTAATTTCTACTTTGGCATGTTTTACGCGTTGTATTAAACCTTGCATTTAAACTTTGTCCTTTGCTGTTAGCTCATCATCTTCAAGTTCAAGCTCTGGTGTTTCTGGTACATCATTTGGGCTAATGCATGCAGTAAATTCAGCACCAAGCAAAACAACAATCCACGACAAATACACCCACACAAACAAAATAGGAATAGTTGCTACTGCGCCATAAATAACTTCGTACGAAGGAAAGTGGCTAATATAAAGTGCAAACCCTTTTTTGGTCAGCTCAAATAAAAGTGCCGCAAATAATGCCCCCGGTACGGCAGCTTTAAACGACACTCTTGTATTAGGCACTAAGGTGTAGAGCATAATAAAACCAATCATTGAAATACCATAAGGTAATAGCTTTAACAAAAACCCACTAAACCCAGGAATACCCTGATCAGCAAACGATACCAACGACACAATATAAGAAGTAACACCAATACTAGCACCAAGCAACATAGGTCCTAAGCTCAAAACCATCCAGTAAACAGCAAATGAGATCATCATTGGGCGCTTTTTCTTTATGCGCCAAATTCGATTTAGTGTGGCATCTACATTGCGTATTAACAGCAATGCAATTGCAGCTAAAAAGCCAATACCTACCGCCGTCATTTGGTTAGCGTTACCGGCAAATGAGCTAATGTGCTCTCTAATAACATCGGTAGAGGTGGGCACAAAGTTAGTAAACAAAAAGCTCTCAATTTGCATGCGCGTAGATTCAAAGCCCGGAAAAGCCGAAAATATAGCAACACCTACTGCAATAAGCGGCACTAAAGAAAGTAAAGTAACGTAGGCTAAGTAGCCAGCGTTAACCGTTATTTGATCATCTATACAACGATTAAAGTACTGCATCCACCAGCCAGGCTGTTGGCGCATAAAGGACTTAACTTGCTGTTTGTAATGTGAGAGCTTATCATTCATACAATTGACTTGTGCTTATATAGTTTTGATTATAATAACAATCAGCGCCATAATTTACAGCACTAACGCTCGTAAACAGGAATTCAAATGAAAAAACAAACATTACTTAGTGTTTCAATGCTTGTACTAACACTTACTTTATCAGGTTGCCAATCGGCTTATTATTCTGCGATGGAAAAAGTAGGTGTACACAAACGCGATATTCTTATCGACCGTGTAGAAGAAACCAAAGACTCACAACAAGAATCACAAGAAGAATTTCAATCAGCGCTTGAGCGCCTAACCACCCTTATCGATTTTAAAGGCGGTGAATTACAAGACGCGTACAACGCATTAAATGACGATTACGAGTCGAGCTTAAAAGCAGCAAACGAAGTGTCGACTAACATTGATAAAGTAGAAGACGTAGCCGAAGCGCTATTTGATGAGTGGAGCGACGAACTTGAGCAATATAAAAGCGCATCGCTTAAACGCGAAAGCAGTAAAAAGCTAGCTAACACACAGCGTCAATTTAGTACTTTATTACGCTCTATGCGCAGCGCAGAGAGCAAAATGGAACCAGTATTAACATCGCTTCATGATAATGTTTTATATTTAAAACATAACTTAAATGCGCAAGCGGTATCAGCTATTAAAGGTGAATTCACTAACCTTAAGCGTGATATTCAAGTATTAATGAACGACATGAACAAATCGATTGCCGATTCAAATAAATTTATTGAGCAAATGAATAGCGCAGGTTAATCATTTTTCTACTTTAAAAAGCCTGCTTAGCTGCAGGCTTTTTTATGTTAAAGGCATGCTAAAAGGAATTAACAATGAAAAGCTTTTTAATCGTAACGACGCTTTTATGCTTACTAACTGCCTGCGCCGCACCTAATAATATTAACCGTATTACCAGCCCCGACTCAGTTATAATTATTAACGATAAAAACGGCCGTTATAAAAATTTATACACAGGTGAAAAAACATATCCCACTACCTGTACTGAAAACTGCTACCCAGCCCACCCAGACTTACTATGTAAAACAGGCAGTGAAAACTGCCAGTATCAGGGTAAACAAACTAAGCCCCAGCTTAATACTGGCTATACCGTACGCTGGCTTGGCCACGCTAGTTTTATAATTAATGCCCCAAATGCTCAAAGTGTGCTGTTTGATCCGGTAAAAAATCAATTTGATTCTCCAGTTGCGCTTGGCTTTAAACTTGGTGGTGGTATTTATCGTAAAGCAGGCGCTTGGCCTAGTGATCAAGAACTCAAAAATATTGATGCGGTAATGTATTCGCATATTCATTACGATCATTTTAATAAAGCCGACATACAAAGTATTGGCAATAAACCTCGCTATTTAACACCACTCGGTATGGCCGACAACTTCCCCACCGGCGGTTTTAATATTACCGAAATGCCATGGTACTCAACAACCAACATTGACGACTTAGTTATTAATGCCGTGCCAGCTCATCATTTTAGCGCTCGCGTATTAGTGCCCTTTATTTACGAAGATAACAATAAAGACGCATGGAATGGCTGGTTGCTCGAACAAAATGGTAGCACCTTATTTTTTGCAGGCGATACCGGCTACTCAAAACACTTTAAAGATATACAGCAAAAATATGGCGATATTGATGTGTGCTTAATGCCTATTGCATCTTACTACAGTAAAGACAGTGGTAAATTTTATCGTTACGTCCACACCACACCAGAAGACGCGCTAAACGCAGCACAAGAGCTTAACTGCAAAGTAATGATACCGTGGGGGTATGGTAACTCAAGTTGGAAAATGGGCGATCACAGCAGTCATTTAGCCTTGCTGCGCTTATTGCATATGTACAATAAAATGGATTCAAAAGTACCGCTGTATATTTTAAACGAAGGCGAAAGTATTTCACTGTAACTAATTACTTAGCTGTTTTAAGATTGTTATTACATTAAGACAAATCCACAATAAAATTGAGAAATTAATGAAAAAATTAGCACTCGTCTTAAGCTTTTTATTAAGCGCCCCCGTAATGGCAATTGATGTTGAACACACTGCAACCCCTATTACTATTGATGGCGTATCAGAAAGCGCATGGGATAAAGCCGCTTGGCACAACATGCCTTATTTAATGGATGGCACACTGCCATCAAACGATGCTGACTTTAAAGGGCGTTACCGTTTATTGTGGGATCAAAACTACCTATACCTACAAGCCGATATTGTGGATGACGTTTTAATAGATACACACGCCGATCCAACGTATAAATATTGGGATGACGATGCGCTTGAAGTATTTATTGATAGCGATGCATCCGGTGGTAATCATCAATTTAATCACACCGCTTTGGCATACCATATTAGCCTTGATAACCAAGCCGCCGATTACGGACCTGATAAAAAAGCCCATTTGTATACCGACCACCTAGTCAGTAACTGGAAGCGCAACACCACAGCGCCCTTTAACATCACCTGGGAAGTAGCGATAAAGCTCTACCCTAATGATTATAAAGAAGGAGCTAATAACACTCCGCTCACCCTAACGCCTAAACAAGTAATAGGCTTTATGCTAGCGTACTGCGATAACGATGGCAGCGACGTGCGCGAGCACTTTATGGGCTCACACGAAGTACAGCCAGTAAACGGCGACAGAAACCGTGGATTTATAGATGCAGATGTATTTGGCAAAATCACCCTACTTCCTAAAAAGTAAGTTACTACCTAACTACCACCAACAAAATAATTAAGTAGGTTGGGTTGAGCGCAGCGAAACCCAACGAAAAAATACTCTACCAACAAACACTAGGGCTTTGCATTATCGGCTGTTTCAGCTCTTATTCTTTTACTTCTCATGCTCTTCTTCTTGTGCAAAAGATCTTTAAGTAAATTATTCACAAAGAGGTTAAGAAACAATGCGTTTTAGAGGAAGATACTGGAAGCGGTAAACATAGCACGTTTAATTCGGAAAAATAGCACAGACCTTACTATAGATATTATAAAATCAATCATATTATATATTTGAACGGTATATTAGAGAATCTTCTATAAATGTCCCATTAATGGTATTACGAGAAAAGCGGATTTCAGATATATCATTTTCATCTGTATTGATTGCAAACTTCATCAGTTGGGCAATTGGGTGGTCAATATTTGCAACTCCAATATCATTTATTGACACAATATAATCACTTTCACTTGCCTCTCCATTTGAATCTATAATTCTTTTATAAAATTCTCTAGGACCGTTTTTACCAACAAGAGGAGATGCAATAATTAATTTCCAACTCTTTTCCTCTGGGGAAAAAAGCCACAAAGCAGTTCTCACCTCTGAATTAGATTTATCTAGTCTTTGAATTAATTCTGCTCCAGAATTTATCATATTTTTAGACAAAATTTCTGTTACCAATATGTCTTTAGCCATGCCAATATTCCTGATTTATGATCTGTCACTGCGTTAAATAAATCTACTGCTCTAGTTTTTTCGATAGTACAATCGTACCTTGAGGTCTCTGTCCAGTCTTTTGCTACAGCCCAATTTAAACTAAATTCCTGATCTTCTTTTTCTTTCATGCTTAATTTCTGCTTTAAACCTGCTGTGCCTAATAATTCTGATAGTTTGTGAGTATGACTGGCATTTGCAAGATGCTTACTTGGGAAATCAAACTCCTTTACTTGCTTTGCAATACAAGCTTTGAAAGCACATTCTAAAGCATATCCGACCAAATAATACGCACCATGAAAATTATTAGATTCAAGTAATGCTTTAGATTCAGCAATTCTTATACCCACTAACTTTTCTAAATCAAATTTATTCATATAATATATACTTAAAAATGGATACCTACAGGAACATAACATAAAGCTAGCAGAAAAAGTTAAACGAAGCTAACCGCTTGCTTACTTTCATCCTAAATTATCTTTTTATTAACTCTTAATTAATCAGATCGCATAACTGTATCTTTGTAATTATACCCACGACTACAAACACATAGAGCATTTCGTTTTTTCTAACTCTACCTATTGGATTAGTTATTCAATGGGCGTCAGTGATGTCTGAACCTTCCGTAGCCTGATAAACATCATTCACGAGCAGCCGGTGTTTAATCAACTAAGCTTGAAAAGGCGTATTATTCTGAGTTAAAAACTGTCTAGTGAAAGCAGGGAAGTCCAGCCCACTTATCTACAAACACAAAAAAGCCGCTGTATTTTTCAATACAGCGGCTTTTAAAATCACAATTCTAAATTAATAGATTATGCTTTAGGTCCACGACCTGCACGTTTACGTTCGTTTTCTGTAAGGTAACGCTTACGAATACGAATGTTTAGTGGAGTTACTTCAACTAGCTCGTCATCATCGATGAACTCAAGCGCTTGCTCAAGTGAGTAGTTAAGGTGTGGAGAAAGCGTTTGCGCTTCATCAGTACCAGATGCACGTACGTTAGTTAACTGCTTGCCTTTAAGGGCGTTAACTGTAAGGTCGTTATCACGGTTATGAATACCGATAACCATACCTTCGTATACTTCAACACCGTGACCGATGAATAAACGGCCGCGTTCTTGTAAGTTGAATAATGCGTTAGTAAGTGCTTTACCAGTTGCGTTTGCAATCATTACGCCGTTCTTACGAACACCGATGTCGCCACCTTTGTGAGGACCGTAATGATCGAACGTATGGTACATAAGACCAGAACCCGAAGTAAGCGTCATGAAATCAGTTTGGAAACCAATTAAACCACGGCTAGGGATCATGAAGTCTAAACGCATACGGCCTTTGCCATCTGGAGTCATGTTAGTAAGTTCACCTTTACGTAGGCCAACTTGCTCCATAACAGAACCTTGGTGCTCGTCTTGACAGTCAATAGTAACTGTTTCAAACGGTTCTTCTAGAACGCCATCTACAGTACGTAAGATAACTTCTGGACGAGAAACTGAAAGCTCGTAACCTTCACGACGCATGTTCTCGATTAAGATACCTAGGTGTAATTCACCACGACCAGAAACACGGAAGCTATCTGGGCTACCAGTATCTTCAACGCGAAGTGCTACGTTGTGTACTAATTCTTTGTCTAAACGTTCACGGATATTACGTGACGTTACAAACTTACCTTCTTTACCACAGAAAGGTGAGTTATTTACAGAGAATGTCATTGTTACAGTTGGCTCATCAACACTTAGTGGTGGTAATGCTTCAACGTTTCCTGGGAAACAAACTGTATCAGAAATCTTAAGCTCACCAATACCTGTTACAGTTACGATGTTACCAGCGTAAGCTCTTTCAGTTTCGATACGTTCAAGACCTAGGTAGCTTTGTACTGCGCCAATTTTACCATTACGTGTAGTGCCATCAGCACTGATAATAGTAACTTGTTGGTTAGGAGCAACAGAACCACGTTTAATACGACCAATACCAACTACACCAACATAAGAGTTGTAATCTAGTTGAGAAATTTGCATTTGGAAGTCACCTTCAGGATCTGCATCCGGTGGTGATACTTCGTCAACGATCATCTTGAACATAGGTTCCATGTTGTCTGATGGCTCGTCTAAATCTAGTGTTGCCCAGCCGTTGATTGCTGAAGCGTAGATTACTTTAAAATCTAACTGTTCGTCAGTTGCGCCAAGGTTGTCGAATAAATCAAAGATTTGATCCATAACCCAATCAGGACGTGAACCAGGCTTATCAATTTTATTGATAACTACGATTGGCTTTAAGCCTTGCGCGAATGCCTTTTGCGTAACGAAACGCGTTTGTGGCATTGGACCTTCTTGAGCATCAACAAGTAATAATACTGAGTCAGCCATCGAAAGTACGCGTTCAACTTCACCACCGAAATCGGCGTGTCCCGGAGTATCTACGATATTGATATGGTAGTCGTTCCAAGAAATGGCTGTGTTTTTAGCCAAAATGGTAATACCACGTTCTTTCTCAATGTCGTTTGAGTCCATCACGCGCTCTTCGTTACCGCCGCGTGTTTCTAATGTACCTGATTGCTCAAGTAGTTTGTCAACCAGTGTTGTTTTACCGTGGTCAACGTGCGCGATAATCGCTATATTTCTTAACTTTTCGATGCTCATATATTTACTCAGAGAAATTAAATTCTCATTGATCCTGCAAGATCTACGCACTCATCTGCGTTTTCACGAGATGTCCAAGCATAGGATTTAAAAGGGCGCATATTATCCCTCATTAATGACATGGATGAAAGTTTATCCAATACATATTTTAAAACTTTCTCAATACTTTCACTAAGTATCTGTTTTATATATGACATTTAGATGAATTAAATTTTGATTAATTTCAGAAAAACAGCCATTTTTGCCATTTTACAGATATTTTTGGTACTCTTTTACATTTAAGTTATGCTAATTTAGTGTGATTAAATTAGCAACAAATTACACCGTGTAAAACTTGCACCAAAAGGGACTTTTTACGCACCAATAAAGTGCACCAATTTGATCCATTTTGTAGCATCTTAATTTTTTTAATTTATAAACATATAGTTATAAAAATGGCACAAAATCAGCTTGGTAAATGCCAAAGCAATTACGCAGCAATAACAAAACCCAATAGTTGGAGGACACATGTCGCAATCGGTTTTAGATTTTATTAAAGAAAATGACGTTAAGTTCATTGATTTACGCTTTACTGACACTAAGGGTAAAGAACAACATGTATCTATTCCTCATCACCAAGTTGATGAAGACTTTTTCGAAGACGGTAAAATGTTCGATGGCTCTTCAATCGCTGGTTGGAAAGGCATAAACGAATCAGACATGGTATTAATGCCAGTTCCTGAATCAATCAAACTAGACCCTTTCACAGAAGAAACAACTTTAATCGTTCGTTGTGATGTAGTTGAGCCTTCAACTCTTCAAGGTTATGAGCGCGACCCTCGTTCAGTTGCTAAGCGCGCTGAAGAGTACATGAAGTCTACTGGTATTGCAGATACCGTTTTATTTGGTCCTGAGCCAGAGTTTTTTGTATTTGACGATGTTAAATATAAATCAGATATGTCTGGTTCAATGTACAAAATTGATTCTAAGCAAGCAGCTTGGAACTCAGATAAAGAATATGCAGATGGCAATACAGGTCATCGTCCTGGTGTTAAAGGCGGTTACTTCCCAGTTGCTCCTGTTGATGATTTCCAAGATTGGCGTTCAGCTACGTGTCTAGTTCTAGAAGAAATGGGCCAAGTAGTAGAAGCACATCACCACGAAGTAGCTACAGCGGGTCAAAACGAAATCGCTACTCGCTTTAATACAATGGTATTAAAAGCGGATGAAATTCAAGAAATGAAATATGTTATCCACAACATGGCTCACTTATACGGTAAAACAGCAACGTTTATGCCTAAGCCAGTTGTTGGTGATAACGGTTCTGGTATGCATTGTCACCAGTCACTTGCTAAAGACGGTGTAAACCTTTTTGCAGGCGACAAGTACGGCGGTCTTTCTGAAGATGCTCTTTACTACATTGGCGGCATCATCAAGCATGCTAAAGCAATTAACGCTTTTGCAAATGCATCTACTAACTCGTACAAACGTTTAGTACCAGGTTTTGAAGCACCAGTTATGCTTGCATACTCTGCACGTAACCGTTCTGCATCAATCCGTATCCCAGTGGTTCCATCTGAAAAAGGTCGTCGTATTGAAGTACGCTTCCCGGATCCAACTGCTAACCCATACCTTGCTTTCTCAGCAATGCTTATGGCTGGCCTTGATGGTATTAAAAATAAGATCCACCCTGGCGATGCAATGGATAAAGATTTATACGACTTACCAGCTGAAGAAGCAGCAGAAATTCCAACTGTTGCAGCATCACTTGACGAAGCACTATCTGCACTTAGCGCAGACCGTGAATTCTTAACTCAAGGTGGTGTATTCACTGATGATTTAATTGATGCTTACATTGGTCTTAAATCTAAAGAAGTAGAAAAGCTTAACATGACAACTCACCCAGTTGAGTTTGAAATGTACTACAGCTGTTAATTTATTAGCTGTTAAATAATGTGTGTTCTCAAGCCCGCTTTGCGGGCTTTTTTAATGGTAAATTTAATCAATCTCCACTAAAGTTAAGTTATCGTAAAAAATGCAAGGTTGCAGGGTGAATAACAAGATTTTATTACTAATAATTGCTTTAGGATTAAGTAATTATGGTTATGCTGGTGAAACAAAGATTTACGCTTGGAAAGATAAAAATGGCGTACTTGTGTTTTCAGACACACCACATAAAGGCGCGACGGAGGTAAAGCTCACGAGCCAAAATCTTACTATGCCTGCTACTAATACCGATATTTTAAACACAGAAGACCAACCTAAAAATACAGCATTTAATATTACGATTTCGTCACCAGAGCATAATCAAACTATTCGTGAAAATACGGGAACTGTTTATGTTACCAGCCGCATAACACCACGGTACGAAAGTGGATTTACAATACAGCTTTTTATTGATGGTAAAGCAAATGGTCCAGCCGGCGTTGATTCAACATTTGCAATAAGAGATGTAAAGCGCGGTGAACATACGTTACAAGTAAAACTTTTTAATAAAAACAATCAAATTATTGCCGTAAGCCAACCTTGTGTGTTTTTTATGCACAGAAAAGGCTTAACTCTAGGCAGATAAATTACAGCTTGATATTTAGGCGCCGCAGTCCATTTTACTAAAATAACTTGCCTGCAAACATTAGCGCACTAAAATGGTGCAACTATGATTAACAATGAAAATTTTAGCCCTGAGCTACTTGATGCCATTTGGCAAAATCAAACAACAGCAGTCATGCTACTTGATAAAAACTTCACCGTTGTTTATGCCAACACCAGCACTAGTGAGTTACTAGGCCTTGGTACTAAACGCTTGTTAGAGCAACCTTTCGATAGCCTTTTTAACTACCATTCAATTGATTTAAAACGCATTGAGCAGTATTCATTGATAGATGGCGTAGATTGCCAGCAACACAGAGCTGACGTGGTGTTTAGCGACTCTCGCCACGCCAAAGTTGCAGTAAGTTCAAGACGAATAAAGTTTAAAGATACGTTGTATATTTTATTGGAGTGGCGCCAAACCGATGATGAAATAAAGCACGATCAAGCATCAAATCAAATGCACCAATACCAAGCTGCACGCAACTTAATTCGTGGTCTTGCCCATGAAATAAAAAATCCTTTAGGTGGAATTCGCGGAGCGGCGCAGTTATTGCAGTATGAAGTTGATCAACAAGAAAGAGATCAATGTGCCGAGCTCATAATTGAGCAAGCAGACAGATTATGTGAATTAGTTGATAGGCTCCTAGGACCAAACCAACTTCCGCAAAAATCTTATGGCAACATACATCAGACTCTGGAATCAGTTATTAGGTTAAGCACATTAGATAATTGTTCTAATATTTGCTTAGCAAAAGATTACGACCCAAGCATTCCTGATGTGTACATTGACCAAGGTAAAATACAGCAAGTAGTACTAAATATTGTGCGCAATGCTCAGCAGGCGCTTGTAGATGGCGGTGAAATAAAAATAAAAACCCGTATAAACCATCAACATCGTCGCCCAGGAAAAGCGCCTAAAAAAGCCTTGTTGATCCAAATATCTGATAACGGACCAGGCATAGATCATAGCGTACGCGAAACATTGTTTTACCCGATGACCACTAACAAAGAAGGTGGTTCTGGGTTGGGGCTTTCTATAGCGCAAACACTCATTGATCAGCACGATGGCTACATTGAATGTGATAGCTGGCCTGGACATACTGAATTTAATATCTATCTGCCCTTTGCAGATTAATGTTTGGAGTTTGCATGAAAACAGTTTGGCTTGTAGATGATGATGCCTCAATTCGCTTTGTACTTGAAAAGGCACTAACCCGAGCAGGGTTTAACACGGAAAGCTTTGCTAATGCGCAAGATGTATTAAGTGCATTAAAATTTAGCCAACCAGCTGTTTTGGTGTCTGATGTAAAAATGCCAGGTATGGATGGCATGGCTTTACTTGAGCTTATAGCAGAGCAAAATCCTGGGTTACCGGTAATTATAATGACCGCACACTCAGATTTAGACTCAGCCGTTAATGCGTTTCAAAAAGGGGCTTTTGAGTACCTTGCTAAGCCGTTTGATTTAAACGAAGCGGTTGCTCTTGTTGAAAGCGCATTTAGAGCAAACTCCACTAAAAAAACTAAACGCAAACAAGCTCCTCCTAAAAGTGCGCACATAATTGGTGAAGCACCCGCAATGCAAGAAGTGTTCAGAGCGATAGGTAAACTATCGGCTTCTAGCATGAGCGTGCTTATTAATGGCGAATCGGGTACCGGTAAAGAGCTTGTTGCAAGTGCTCTGCATAACCATAGCCCACGTAAAGAAAATCAGTTTATTGCACTTAATATGGCAGCAATTCCTAAAGAACTTGTTGAGTCTGAGCTCTTTGGTCACGAAAAAGGCGCATTTACAGGCGCAGATAGTGTTCGTAAAGGTCGCTTTGAACAAGCCAATGGCGGAACATTATTTTTAGATGAAATTGGTGATATGCCACTCGATGTACAAACTCGCTTACTACGCGTACTTGCCGATGGTGAGTTTTATCGCGTTGGTGGACATCAAAGTATAAAAGTAGATGTACGTATTATTGCAGCTACACACCAAAATCTTGAAGATTTAGTAAAACAAGGGAAGTTTAGGGATGATTTGTTTCATCGCCTAAACGTAGTGCGTCTTCGCTTGCCAGCTCTTCGTGAACGTACCGAAGATATTGAACGCTTATCACAACACTTTTTACACAAAAGCGCCAAAGACCTACAAGTAGAAAGCAAAGTACTTAGCCCTAAAGCCACCGAACAATTACGTTTATTTAATTGGCCTGGTAATGTACGCCAGCTTGAAAACACCTGCCGCTGGCTTACTGTTATGGCTCCTGGGGAACTTGTTACCGAACAAGATTTACCACCAGAGATTCTTGATGCGTCACCAACGCAAGAAGAAGGTGATTGGTTAGATGCATTTCAGCAATGGCTTAATCAGGAACTAAAACAGGGTAAAGAAAATATCTGGCCTGATATTCAAGCACAATTAGAAACACGCTTAATTAAAACAGCATTAGCTAATTGCTCTGGCCACAAACAAGATGCTGCAATAAAAATTGGTTGGGGACGCAACACGTTGACCCGAAAATTAAAAGAGCGCAATATTAGTTAATTAAACGCTTTTAACAAATTTGGTTATTGATGAAGCTAATAGAACATATTCCTTTATTTAAACAAATGGAAATTATAAACAGGCTGCACTTTTTTAAAGAATTTACGCTTAACGAGCGCCAAGTATTATTGGAGTCGTTCGGCCTGTTGTATTTAGTAAGCCAGCACCAGTTTTTATTTAAGCAATACGATAACGACAAGCGCTTGTACATTGTACTTAGCGGCGCGTTATTAGTATTTAAGCATAACCATTTACTGGAGCTTGGTACTATAGAGCCTGGTGAATTTATAGGTGAAGGCGCCTTTATAAATAATCGAGAGCGCAGTACTAGCGCACGCGCCAAGACCGACACCATAGTACTCGCTATTACCCCTGAAGCCCTCACTCGTTTACCTAATGTGATCCGCGAAAAAATTAAAGACCGAATTATAGAGGGAATGAGTCTGCGTATTGCAAAACTTAGTGAACATATAGAAACTCACGGTTAACTCTATCACTCAGTCCATATAAACAATTTGTAGTGAGCAATTAAGCCAATCTGGTTTGTCTACATGCGCATTATAGGTAAAAGTATCTGACGGTTTTTGACCAAAGGGTGTGCTTATATTAGGTGTGATATGCGTATACGATTGCGACGTATTTTGATAATAAATAACTAAATACTGTTTAAAAAGCTCCCAATTCAAAAACGTTTTTACACCACTTGGTAATGTAAATTGAGCCTTTTTTTCGTTAAATGAAACACGCATATTATTATATTTATCGTTTGAGCAGCCCGTTGTAAGCATAATATTTGGCATGCTCAGAAGAGTGCTTTTAGAAGTCGACCGTAAATAAAAACCTATATTCCCATTAGTGTAATGATGATTATCTGCCGAGCTGTAAACAATGTCAGGTTTAAACCCCATACTCTGCATTATTAGCGTTAACTGTTCTAACTGTCCGTTATCAACGTTTTTATAAGACACAATTAACGTCGCATCTTGGTACGCTTTTGGTATTGCAATGCTTTGGTATTGATAAGGTAAGGTTTGAGCAGCCAGTCTAGTTTCTAGCTGCTGCTTTTGATTTGCACTCAATGCTTGCGTATAAACATACACAGTGGGCTGCTGACACGCACTTAATAAAATGACTAAGCACGCTAAAAGTATATTTTTCATCATCAACCTCGAATAGATTACACTTGTAGTCTATTCGGTTTTCGATAAATAGCAAATCAGTTAATTTGGTTATCTAACCAAGCATCAACACTTTTACGAGTATATAAAACTTCTTTAAATAAACGATGGCGCTCGAATTCAAGTATCGATTTTCTATTGGTAACACCGCTTATTAACCGGCTATGATAATCATTAAATTTTGAAATCACTGAAAAACCACGTTCAGCATCTTCTTTTTGCTCTTTTACCTGAGTACTAAGGTGCGACCTTACATCATCTGCAGTTAACATATCTGAATTATCTAAGCCCATTAGCTCTTTTTTCATTGCTAATCTTACGCCCATTTCCTACTCCACTTAATGAAAACTATTTAATCCGCCAGAGCTTTAGCAATTAGCGAGCCATACGTAAAATTGATTGCAATAAAGCTTAACCTTCAATTGCTTCAGTTTTTTTAAAGACAGATAAAATACATAAAAACTTTCATAACTATTTACGTATTACGTTTAGTTAAAGTTACTTGCTTTGGTGCAAAAGTAGCTGCAAGCCTTTATACTACAGCTTGTGCGTTACCCCACCGAGAGCAAATATGAACGAAGAATATATAGAAATAGAATTAGAAGAAGAGCCAATTGAACTCTGCAAATTACTAAAAGTACTAAACTTAGTTGAAGGTGGCGGCCAAGCTAAAAACCTAATTACTGAAGGCTATGTGGGTGTTAACCATGAAATTTGTACAATAAAGCGGAAAAAATTATACAGTGGCGATGTATTAGAATTTGATGGTGAGTTTTTTCAACTTGCGTTAAATGAAGATGCAGTGCCTGCAGAAAAACCTGCTGTGCAGACTCAAACTGAGGCAAAGCAAGCTGCATCACAACCCGCAAGTCAACCTGCTAAAGCTAAGCGTAAGCGAACTAAAAAACCAAAGGTAGATGATAAAACAGGTCGTCGTCCTATTTCGTTTGGCTAAGTATTTAAAGTCCTCTTTTTATATAAAAAGGTCAACTTGTTAAGTTGGCCTTTTTACTCTTTAATAACCTAGTTAATAACAATAAAAACAAGGTTATAAAATGTCTGCCACACCACCTAAAAATTGGTTTAAACCTACGGTATGGGCCGCTCTAGTGTGGAACTTACTTGGCGTTATTGCATTTATTATACAAATGATGATGACACCAGAAATGATAAGTAAACTACCTTTAGATCAACAAGCTGCATACTCTAATATTCCTATTTGGTCTACAATCGCATTTGCTATTGCTGTATTAGGAGGTACTTTGGGTTGTCTTTTTTTACTTGCTAAAAACTCGTTAGCAGCTCCCACTTTTACGCTATCGCTCGGCGCTATTTTAATTCAACAATATTATAATTTTGTGGTCATAAACAGTATTGAGCTACTTGGCGCAAGTGCGGTATTTATGCCTATATTTGTAATTATAATTGCTGTAGCTCTGCTTTATTTAAGTATTAAGGCTAAGCAACAAGGTTGGTTACAATAATTAATATGGGTCGAAATAGCTTTTGGCCCTTTTATCCTCTTTTAAATTCCCCTTGAAATTAAAGTTTTTAGCATCATCTCTACTATATTAACTGTATAAAATTCGTTCTCTAAACGCGATTTTTTACACTGGTATGTACTTTGCAACTCGAACATTACAGAGGTCACTCTTCAAAGCATTTTTCTAATTCATAAAGGGGCAAATAATGAATAATAGTTTCGATACCCAGCATCAGCTCACAATTAATGGTGAGCAATATCACATTCATTCTCTAAAAGGACTTGGCGACAAAGCGAAACGATTGCCCTTTTCTTTAAAAGTATTACTTGAAAACCTTCTCCGTAACGAAGATGGCGCAAATATTAAAGAACAAGACATTCAAGCGCTCCTTGACTGGGATTCTCAAGCAAAACCTGCATCTGAAGTAGCCTTTACCCCTGCCCGCGTTGTTATGCAAGATTTTACTGGCGTACCTGCTATTGTTGATTTAGCCGCAATGCGTGACGCAATGGAAAAACTAGGGGGAGATCCTGCAAAAATAAATCCGTTATCTCCTGCTGAGCTTGTTATTGATCACTCGGTACAAGTAGATGGTTATGGTAACGATGGTGCTTTTGATTTAAATGCAAAACTAGAATACGACCGAAATAAAGAACGTTACGAATTTTTACGCTGGGGACAAACCGCTTTTGATAATTTAAAAGTAGTGCCACCAGCAACCGGTATTGTTCACCAAGTGAATTTAGAATACTTAGCACGCGTTGTTTTTAATGAAGACCGCGATGGCAAAAAGTTCGCTTACCCAGATACACTCGTAGGTACCGACTCTCACACAACCATGATAAATGGCTTAGGTGTACTTGGTTGGGGTGTAGGCGGCATTGAAGCCGAAGCAGCTATGCTGGGTCAACCAATTAGCTTACTCATCCCACAAGTAGTAGGTATGAAGCTAAGCGGCCGCTTACCTGAAGGCACGACTGCAACCGATTTAGTATTAACAGTAACCGAGATACTACGTAACCATGGCGTAGTGGGTAAATTTGTAGAGTTTTATGGTGACGGCCTTGCCGATCTACCACTTGCAGACAGAGCAACCATAGCGAATATGGCACCAGAATACGGCGCTACGTGTGGTATTTTCCCGATTGATGATGAAACAATCAGCTATTTACGTTTAACAAATCGCGATGAAAGTCACCTTAAGTTAATTGAAGATTACGCCAAACATCAAGGTTTATGGCGTAACGATGGTGACGAAGCCAACTATACCGATACACTCGAGCTTAAATTAGGTGATGTTGTACCAAGCCTTGCGGGTCCTAAGCGACCACAAGATAGAATCTCCCTAAATAAGGCTGGTGAAGTGATTAGCCAGCATTTAAAAAACTTTCAAGATGAACGTATGGCTCGTCGTGATAATAGCGATGAAGAACAAGCTCGTATCGAAGGCGAAGGCCCAACAACAAACCCAGATGAACCTGTAAATGAAGCACAATTTATGGGCGCCGCTAAAGTTAAATTTAAAGGACAAGAGTTTGAGCTAAACGATGGTGCTTGCGTTATTGCCGCGATTACCAGCTGTACTAACACCTCTAATCCGAGTGTAATTTTAGCCGCAGGCTTGGTTGCTAAAAAAGCGAAGCAGTTAGGTATTAATGTAAAACCTTGGGTTAAAACATCACTTGCTCCAGGTTCTAAAGTTGTTACCGACTACCTAGAAAAAGCCGGCTTAATGGACGACTTAGAAAGCTTAGGCTTTAACTTAGTTGGCTATGGTTGTACTACCTGTATTGGTAACTCAGGCCCACTAGCGACTGAAATATCAGATGCGATTCAAAAGCATAAATTAGTGGTTAGCTCTATTTTATCGGGTAACCGTAACTTTGAAGGTCGTATTCACCAAGATGTTAAAATGAACTTTTTAGCCTCACCTCCACTTGTTGTAGCTTATGCCATTGCCGGTAGAACCGACATTGACGTATACAACGAACCACTTGCGCAAGATGCTAACGGTAACGATATTTACCTTAAAAACATTTGGCCAAGCGTTAAAGAAGTGAGCGACCTAGTTAAAGAAACAGTTACTAAAGAGATGTTTGAAAAAAGCTACGCTAACGTTTACGAAGGCGATAGCCGCTGGCAGCAAATTCAAATACCCGATGGTAAACTTTATGATTGGGATGACGCATCTACCTACATTAAAAAAGCACCATTTTTTGATGGTATGAAAGTTGAACCGCCGGGCATTCCAACTATTGAGGGTGCACGTTGTTTAGCTAAGCTTGGGGATTCAGTAACCACTGATCATATTTCTCCAGCGGGTGCTATTAAAGCGGATGCGCCAGCAGGTCTATACTTACAAGAAAACGGCGTAGATAAAGCGCAGTTTAACTCGTACGGTTCACGCCGTGGCAATCACGAAGTAATGATGCGCGGCACGTTTGCTAATGTGCGTCTTAAAAACTTACTAGCACCGGGAACTGAAGGCGGGGTAACACGTACTCAGCCTGGCGATACGCTAGAGAGTATTTATGATGCTGCAATGGAGTATCAAAAAAATAATACGCCTCTTATTATTTTAGCGGGCAAAGAATACGGCACGGGGTCGTCTCGTGACTGGGCTGCTAAAGGCTCACTTTTATTAGGTGTTAAAGCCGTTGTAGCACAAAGCTACGAACGTATTCATCGCTCTAATTTAATTGGTATGGGTGTACTACCTCTGCAATTTAAAGAAGGTGAAAGCTATGAGTCACATGGGTTAACCGGTCAAGAGCAATTTGATATTGATGGCTTGTATGATAAAACCGATGAAGTAACCGTTATTGCAACCAATGCAGAAGGTAAAAAAGTTAGCCTGAGTGCCGATGTACGTATTGATACCCCTAAAGAGTGGGATTACTACAAACATGGCGGTATTTTACAATATGTACTGCGTAATATGCTCGACTAACAAACGCTGTAGTTAATACATTTGAAAGCCCAGTTTAGTAATAAGCTGGGCTTTTTTGTACTGTTTGTTGTCTTAAATCAATGCCAAGTATTTAAAGCCTGTCTACAATAAGCTTACTCTTAGCGAGGTGACTATGTCGCAAATAATGATAATTAGGCTGCTTAAAACATCAATAGTGCTTGGGTTGTGCCTTATTGTGACTGGCCACACTTTAATTGTGTCGAGTTACTTCACTGTAGATCATGGTATTAAAGGAATAATTATAGCGGCAGCATGTATTGCTATAGGTGTGTTGTTGTCACTTCCCACTAAAATATATTTAACAGTCTTATTAATGGAAGCCGAAAAGCGTTATTTAAAAAACCATAAAAGCGCTCACTCTAAATAGTTAAAGCGCACTTAAATTGTTTATTTCTTTATTACGCTTCTCTAGTTTTTCTTTTACGTTTTCGGCGTCTTTAAATAACTTTTTAACCGAGTCTGGATTAAAAATACTTACTGTTTCTGATACGTCTTCATCGTTTGATGCTTTTGATTTGCTGTTTAAAATTGAGGTGTCTTCTGCGGCAATAACGGTAATATCTTTAGGATCTAGTTTTAATTCAATACTATTCCCGTTCGGGTTTGGCGTATCGGAATAATTCCACTCACCGTTTTTACCCTGCCACTTATAAATTTTACCACTAGGTACCATTGATGGAATGGGTTCGTCTGAAATACTGCTCGCTATTTTATCACCTGCCTGCTTTACACCTTGCATTGCTTGTTCAAATGTACCGCTGGATAGTGCGGTTATTTTTTCTTTAATTTGGTGTGAGTCATTACTAATTGATGCAGTGGAAAGCCATGTTTGACCGTCTGGTTTTTTTAGATAAAACAAAGAAATGACAGCAATAACCATGACTGATATTGCTAAATAGGTAAAGTATTTCATAGCGTTCCTGCTTTAGTTAATCCTTTATTCTATTGAGTCTAATAAAAAACCTGTGATCTGGCAATTTTTTTGTAATAAAAACGCAGCCTTAGCTGCGTTTTTGTTTATTTTTTACTGACAAAAATATTATTAAATACCATCGCCATCAATGTGTAATCCACATTCTCGATTTAAACCAAAAAAGCGGGTTTCTTCTTCGCTCATTCCTGGCTCTAATTTACGCGTTGTATGTACATCACCCATCGACACATAACCTTGCTCCCATAATGGGTGATAAGGTAAGTCGTGCTTTGTAAGGTACTGATATACATCACGGTTAGACCATTCAATAATCGGATACACTTTAACGGTGCCACGGCTAATCTCTACAAATTGCTTATCGGCACGAGTAGATGATTGGTCACGGCGTAAACCGCTAAACCAAGTACCCGCATCAATGTCTTTTAACGCGCGAGTCATTGGCTCTACTTTATTAAGCTGATTATATTGCTTAATACCGCCTTCGCCTTGCTCCCATAATTTACCAAATTTAGCTTCTTGCCATGCTGGGCTAAGCTGCGCTTTATACACTTTTAAATTTAGTGATAAACGTTCGCTCATTTGCTCAATAAAATGATAAGTTTCTGGAAATAAATAACCTGTATCAGTTAATACTACTGGGATATCTGGACGCTGCGATGTCATTAAATGCAGCATTACAGCTGCTTGAATACCAAAGCTAGATGATAAAAAAGCCGTATTTGGCAAATTATCAAGCGCCCAAGTTACACGCTGCTCGGCGCTCATGTTAGCTAGTAAACCATTAGCATCAGCTAACATAGCCGTTTGGCTTTGCTTATCTAGCTGTAAAATGTTTTTAAATTCACTCATGGTAAATTTCAAGCCTCACCAACGCTTCGCGCTGGTATTAAATTATGCGTGAAAATCGGTTACTGATACTTTTACTTCAGCAACAATGCCTTTGCGGATAACAAAGTCACCAAAACATTCACCCTCGTTACGCTCTTTAGCCCATTGACCAATTAGCTTATCGAATGCCTCTAAGTAAACATCTTCGCCTACGTTCTCAAGGTACAATTTAGGAATACGTGTACCTTCTAAATTGCCACCTAAATACACGTTATACTTACCAGGTCCTTTACCTACTAAACCCGCTTCTGCAAGAAGTGCACGACCACAACCATTAGGGCACCCTACAACGCGCATTATAATGCTGTCATTTGGTATTCCGTGCTTAGCAAGTAGTGCTTCGGTTTTTTCAATTAAACTTGGTAGGTAACGTTCTGCTTCTGCCATTGCAAGCGGACACGTTGGCAGTGAAACACAAGCCATAGAGTTTTTACGCTGCTGCGAATCTGTATCGTCAATTAAGCCATGGCTACGTGCAATCTCTTCAATCACGGCTTTTTGATCTGCAGGTACGCCAGCAATAATTAAGTTTTGGTTTGCCGTCATACGCATATCACCTTGGTGAACCTCTGCAATTTTACGACAACCTGTTTTAAGTGGTTTACCTGGGTAGTCTAAAATACGACCACTTTGAATGAACAACGTTAAATGGTGCTTACCATCAATGCCTTCAACCCAACCAATACGATCACCTCGGTGAGTAAACTCAAACGGGCGACTTGGTGCAAACGTAACACCTGAGCGCGCTTCTACTTCGGCTTTAAATACATCAACACCTACACGGTCTAATGTATATTTAGTTTTTGCATTTTTACGATTTGAACGATTACCCCAATCACGCTGTACAGATACAACATGCTCTGCAATTTTTAAGGTATCGTCTAATGTGATAAAGCCAAAGTCATCTGCTTTACGCGGATACGTTGCAGTATCGCCATGCGTCATAGCTAAGCCACCACCCACTAACACGTTAAAACCAACTAGCTTGCCGTTTTCAGCAATAGCTACAAAGTTTAAATCGTTAGCGTGTATATCAACTTCGTTATTCGGCGGAATTGTTACCGTTGTTTTAAACTTACGCGGTAAATAGTTAGAACCTAAAATTGGCTCTTCTGTGGTTTCTGCTTTTTCGCCATTTAACCAAATTTCAGCATACGCTTTAGTTTTTGGTAATAAGTGTTCAGAAATTTTTGCAGCCCAATCGTAAGCTTCTTGATGTAACTCAGACTCAACAGGGTTCGTTGTACAAAGTACATTACGGTTAACGTCACCTGCTGTAGCAATAGAGTCTATGCCTACGCTATCAAGCATTTGGTGCATGCCTTTAATATTTGGCTTTAACACTCCATGAAACTGAAATGTTTGACGCGTAGTTAAACGAATACTGCCATAGCTTGTTTTGTCATCTGCAAACTTGTCGATTGCTAACCACTGCTCTGGCTTAATAATACCGCCAGGCATACGTGCGCGTAACATTACATTATGTAGCGGCTCTAGTTTTTGCTTAGCGCGTTCACCGCGTATATCGCGGTCATCTTGTTGATACATGCCATGAAAACGAATTAGCTGAAAGTTATCGGCAGTGAAACCACCGGTAATTTCGTCTTTTAAATCTTTTTCTATGGTGCCACGTAAAAAGTTACTTTCTCTTTTCAAACGTTCGTTATCAGAAAGTTTTACGTTTTTATCTTGTTCGCTCATTTTAAATCCTAAATTTGTTACAGTGACGGCTGTTAGCTGTTAAATAAAATAAGAAACGTGATTAATACACGTCTTTCTGATAGCGATTTGCGCTACGTAAATCTTTTAAATATTGCTCTGCGTCTTCATTGCTCTTGCCTGTGTTTTCTTTGATGATATCAACCAAGGCATTGTGTACATCTTTCGCCATACGATTTGCATCACCACAAATATAAAGGTGAGCGCCAGCTTCTAGCCACTCAAACACATCTTTACTGTTACTGCGTAACTTGTCTTGTACGTATACTTTTTGGGCTTGGTCGCGGCTAAATGCAACATCTACTTTATTGAGCAAACCTGACTTTAAATAACCCTGTATTTCTACTTGGTATAAAAAGTCTTGGGTGAAATGTGGGTTACCAAAAAACAACCAGTTTTTGCCTTGTGCTTCACGCGAGTCACGCTCTTGTAAAAATGCACGGAACGGCGCAATCCCCGTACCCGGACCAATCATGATCACTGGCGTATCATCGTTAGTTGGCAGGCGGAAGTTGTCATTATGTTCGCTAAATACTTTAACTTTACAACCCTCTTCTGCACGGCGAGTTAAGTAACCAGTACAGCCACCTAAATGCTCACTATCAAATGCATCAAATTCAACTAAGCCTAGAGTTAAATGTACTTCGTCTTCAACCTCGCTTTGGCTAGATGCAATAGAGTACAAACGAGCTTGTAGCTTACGTAGGCAATCTACTAATGTTTGTGCATCAAGCTTTGCTGGGTTTTGACGAATTACATCAAATATTTGACGAGGTTCGATATACGCACGCATTGCGGTTTTATCTTCCACAAGCTTTAATAATTCAGGCGTGCCCGTTGCTACTGCGTATTTTTCTACAAAGCCTGGGTATGATTGAGTAAGCTCTAGTTTTTCAATTAATGCATCACGCACGTTTAGCTCATCATTACCTACTTTTACAACGCTAGCCGCATCAATTTGAGTGAGTGTAAGTACTTCATCAACTAGTACATCATCATTTAAAAAGTACACACCTAACGAGTCGCCAGGAGTATAAGTAATGTCTGAACCTTCGAGTGAAATTTCAACATGGCGTACATCTTTAGTAGAGTCGCGACCCGTGATTTTTTGTACTGTTAATAACTCGGCTTCAAATGGGTTTTGTTTTGTATATTGGCTTGAAGCGGTAGTTGGTGTACCAAAAGGCATAGCTAAAGTTTGACCGCCAGCTGCATCTTGTTGCGCTTTTAAATCAGGTTCAAATGCATCAAGTGCACCTGCTATCCACGTTGCCGCTTCATCTTCGTAATCTACATCTAAATCGGCACGTTGATATATAGACTCTGCGCCTAACTTATTTAAGCGCTCTTCAAAGTCTTTTGCCGTTTGACAGAAGAACTCATAGCTCGAATCACCCAAACCGATAACAGCTATTTTTACGCCATCTAATTTAGGTGCTTTTTTAGTCGCTAAAAATTCGTGCAGTGTTTCACCGTCTTCAGGTGGCTCGCCTTCACCGTATGTAGATACAACAATAGTTAAAAACTTTTCTTTTTTCAGGGCTGTTGGTTTGTAATCAGACATGCTAACTAATTTTACAGCTAAGCCACGCGACTCAGCTTGCTCTTTCATCTTAGCTGCTACACCTTTTGCATTACCTGTTTGCGAACCATATAAAATGGTTAGCGGTGCGGCATCGCTTGCTGCTGGTGCACCTGTTGTAACGCCACCTAATGCAGCTGAATTAGCATTTGCAGCTAAGTAACCACTTACCCACGCTTGCTGAATTGGATTTAGTTCAGCCACTAAGCCTTGCAGCTTTTGTACTTGATCTTGCGATAGCGGGCTTGCCGCAGCATTTAGTTGACCTAACAACATGAATCGATTCCCCATAACCCTGAAAATTAGACACAATGCATTTTTAGCATTGTTAAAAATGAGCTTTACCCCTTCCAGAGATTCTCTGTTGAGGTTTTCTAAGTATGCAGGATAACGGGCTAAGCCAGTATAAAAAAAGAATAGAATCTGCTTTGTTATTCCATTTAGTTATTAATTTATAAAAATACCTTCAAAAACAGTTTAAAGGAAGATTATTGCATAATATCAAAATCATAATTAACAATTTTGTAACCTAGCTAATGTAATGTATATTATTTATTCAACATAAAAATAGGAACAAACATGTCACACAGGACGTATAAAACTACAATACTCAGCACTGCGTTATTACTCGGCTCGCTCCCTGTAATGGCTAATGTTGCTAATGGCGATTTTGAACAATGGTCAGGCAATACTCCTGACTCATGGAGTACGATTGATAGCGGCATTGCATTATCGCCCTCTACTAGCGTAGTTAATAGCGGCAGTCGATCTGCGGCTATTAATGTGAACACCGGCTCGCAAAGTAATACCGATTTATTACAACAAGTAAATGTTGAAGCAGGTCAAACTTATAACTTTTCGGCTGATGTGTACCATACCGAAGGAAAAATTAAGGCGCGTTTATATGTAGATGGTTATCAAGGTTACTCTAACGAAGCGCAAACTAATCAATGGCAAACAATTAGTCATAGTTATACTGCAAGCAGTAGCAAAACAATTAATGTAGGTTTACGTTTTTACGATGTAAGTGGATTTGATGGTAGCGAGATTGTTTATGTAGATAATTTTTTACCCAATACAAGTATTATATCTCCACCTCCAACTAGCAGCTGTTCAACTAACACCTTAACGCTAACACTCAAAACCGATAACTATGGTAGCGAAACGAGTTGGGTCATTAATAATAGCCAAGGTAGCGCTATAGCTAATGGCAACGGTTATTCGTCAAACACTCAATATAATGAGCAAGTATGTTTAACCGATGGTGCCTATACGCTTATTGTTAGTGATAGCTATGGCGATGGCATGTGTTGTTCAGCAGGTGATGGAAGCTATACTCTTATCCAAGAACAAGTGACTTTAGCAAGCGGTGCCAGTTTTAATAATACCGAGAGTACAGCATTTGAATTAGGTGACTCTACTGGTGATCCCGGTGATGGCTCTGGCGGCGGAACAACTCCCAACCCAACACCGACTGGTTACTATGTTACAACTCAAGGTTTAACTGGATACACCTTAAAGACTGAACTGTACAATATAATTAAAGATCATAATGCGCAGGGGTATTCGGCTATTTGGAATTTTTACGACTCATCAGCACGTGATAAATACTTTGAAAACGATAATAGTATTTTAGATATGTATAGCGAAAAACCAAACGGTACCGATAGCTATAATTATACTGCAGTGAGCGACCAGTGTGGTACTTATAACAGCGAAGCCGATTGCTATAACCGTGAACATTCATTCCCTAAAAGCTGGTTTGGTGGCACAGTAGAGCCTATGAACTCTGATGTTCATCACATTTATGCAACTGATGGCTATGTAAATTCAAAGCGTAGTAACTACCCTTTTGGTGAAGTTGCAAGTGCATCGTTTACATCAACCAACGGTAGTAAAGTTGGTTCAGCAGCCAGTTCGCTAAATTATTCTGGTACCGTATTTGAACCAATTGATGAATTTAAAGGTGACTTTGCTCGCGCTTATTTTTATATGGCAACACGCTACGAAAATGTAATTGGTAATTGGCAAAATATAACAACCTCAAGCAACGCAGTACTTAACGGTTCAAGTAACCAAGTATTTGAAAGTTGGGTTGTAACCATGCTACTTAACTGGCACAACAGCGATCCCGTTAGCCAAATGGAATTAGACCGAAACCAAGCTGCTTTTGAGTTTCAAGGTAATCGTAACCCGTATATCGATCACCCTGAATTTGTAGAGATGATTTGGTAGGCGCTAGATAAATAAAAAGCCTCAGCATTTGCTGAGGCTACTCAAAGCTCGCTTGACCAAGCGCAATAGACTCATAACGCTTTCCTGTTAATTTAATTACCCAAACACTATCTGTAAATGTGCGACTAAAATACACCGTTTGACCATCTGGTATATGAGGCATAAACGATGTGATTGATTCCCACTCCCCATCTACTTTTTCTTTTAATTTCATACTGGCATTGAAATAACTTCCATCTTCATTTGATTTAACCTCCAGCGCCGTTAAATTTGACTCTTCACCTATTTCTATTAATGCACTTTTATTTAAACTAGCTAATAACTGTGGCTGATGAGTTGGTTGCAGCGCTTTTAACGTTTCATCTATTTGACTATCAATGGTGATCTTATTTTGTAATTTATAAATAGTCGCTTTAATTGCAAGTACAGGCTCTGCAAAGCTCGTATGAGATAAAAGCATCAAGCTAATAAACACGACAGTTCGATAAAAATACGTTTTCATTGGTAATACTCCTTTATTAATTAGTATGCCTAGCATAACTAAAAAACGCCTAATTAATATATAACTCATTAATATTCATAATATTCCTTAAATTAATAGGCATGAATATAACGTTATAGACTATTTAAATACGTTATTTTTAGCGATAATAAAATTGTCAGCAAATAATTAGAGTATGGAAACATGTTGTCTTTAGGAATGGAATTAAAGCGCCTCAGAGCAAACAAAAAGTGGACTCAAGCGTTTGCGGCTCGTGAGATAGGTATTCAACAATCATACTTGTCAAAACTCGAGAACGGACAGTTTATTCCTTCTCTCGACGTACTTGAAAAATTAAGCACATGTTATCAAGTTTCTTTTGAGTCATTTATCCCTATTAAAACAAAGCAAAATATTATAAATAATAACCTTAAATGGTTAATCACTCTTCTTTTTACTATCGGCATTTTGATATGGCTATGTGCTAGTTTTAATATTTTTTACTCTGAAACATATTTTACTTATCAAGCAAAACAGGGCGAGTTTTGGGCTATAAATGTTATAGAAACCTACAAAGGTGAAAAGTATATCGAGGGTGATGCTGTATACGAAATCATTGGTCAACGTGATATAAGCCGATTAGAAAACCGTATTTTACTGGTAACTTCTGCTGTATTTGTTTTTGGCGCGCTATTAATAAGTATGCTCATAAATAAACCTTGGCTAAATAAAGAAAAATAAGCATAAGTCTATACTCTAAACCTACAGAGCTATTTCTTCTTATAATAAACGTTTATAAATACCTAGTACTAGCTGCTTTTTAAAACTGCTTTATACCTATTTACTTAAGTATAAGAGCTATTTAGCAACAATAAAACTGCGCTCTGACTAAGCAAATTTTGTATTTATTTTTTCAATGAATATTAAAAACGACATTGAAGAATAATTTGATACGTTAACTTGTATAAATATTTTAGCGTGTTGGTATTAGTAATATCCAATCTAAACCGCAGTACTAAATCTTAGTGCTTAACGTTAACTCAAATGCTTTAGCTCAAATAAACTTTTCTATCAAACTATCATTCTAGAAAAACAAAAAGCCCCAGCTAATGCCGGGGCTTTTTTACAAAACTAACTTAATTAAAAAATTAAGCTTGTTTTGGACTAGAAATAACGTCTACTAATGTCCAAGATTTATTCTTAGAAATTGGTGCGCATTCACGGATAGTAACAACGTCACCCGCTTTTGCTGTGTTATTTTCGTCATGTACGTGTAACTTAGTAGTACGTCGGATGAATTTCCCATAAATTGGGTGCTTCACATAACGTTCGATACCAATAGTGAAAGACTTTTGCATCTTGTCGCTAATTACACGGCCTTGAAGAGTACGAATTTTATCGCTCATTATTGACCTGCCTTCTGGTTAATAACTGTTTTTACACGCGCGATATCGCGGCGTACTGTTCTTAGCGTGTGTGTCTGAGCTAACTGACCAGTACTAGCTTGCATGCGCATATTAAATTGCTCACGAAGTAGTCCTAGAAGTTCAGCATTAAGCTCTTCTACGCTTTTATCTTTTAGTTCGCTTGCTTTCATCACATTACCGTCCGAGTTACGAAAGTTGTTTTGAATGGCAGTTTACGAGCTGCAAGGTCAAACGCTTCACGAGCAAGCTCTTCTGAAACACCTTCCATTTCGTAAAGTACTTTACCAGGCTGAATTTCAGCAACCCAATATTCAACAGAACCTTTACCTTTACCCATACGAACTTCAAGAGGTTTTTCTGTAATCGGTTTGTCAGGGAAGACACGAATCCAGATTTTACCTTGACGTTTCACGTGACGCGTCATAGCACGACGAGCTGCTTCGATTTGACGAGCAGTCATGCGGCCACGGCCAGTAGCTTTCAATCCGAAAGTACCGAAGCTTACTTTGTTACCGTTTTGCGCTAAACCGCGGTTGCGGCCTTTGTGCATTTTACGGAATTTTGTACGTTTTGGCTGTAACATTACTCGCTACCTCTACTTAGCACTTTTCTTGGCTTTCTTTGGTGCGCGTTTAGCTGGCTTCTCTTGCTCTTGTACTAGTGGTAAACCACCAATAACTTCGCCTTTGAAGATCCAAACTTTAACACCAATGATACCATAAGTGGTTAAGGCTTCAGAAGTTGCGTAATCGATATCAGCACGAAGAGTATGTAGAGGTACACGACCTTCACGATACCATTCTGAACGTGCGATTTCTGCGCCGCCAAGACGACCGCTAACTTCAACTTTAATCCCTTTAGAACCGATGCGCATTGCATTTTGTACCGAACGCTTCATAGCGCGACGGAACATAACACGACGTTCTAGTTGAGAGGCAATGCCGTCTGCTACTAGTTGTGCATCTAGTTCTGGTTTACGTACTTCAGAGATATTAATCTGAGCAGGTACACCAGCGATTTTAGTTACCGCTTGACGTAATTTTTCTACGTCTTCGCCTTTTTTACCGATAACAACACCCGGACGAGCCGTATGAATTGTTACACGGATTGATTTTGCTGGACGCTCAATAACGATTTTAGACACAGAAGCCGTTTTCAATTCCTTTGTAAGGAATGTACGTACTTTGTGATCGCCAAAAAGCTGTGCAGAGAAATCTTTTGAACTCGCGTACCAGGTAGAAACCCAAGGTTTAGATATACCTAGGCGAATACCAGTAGGATGAACTTTTTGTCCCATTACTTATACTCCTAGCTATCTGAAACCATAACAGTGATATGGCTTGTACGCTTAAGGATGCGGTCTGCGCGTCCTTTAGCACGAGGCATAATACGCTTCATTGTTGGACCATCGTCCACAAAAATCGTTGTTATGCGTAGCTCATCAATGTCAGCACCTTCGTTATGCTCTGCGTTAGCAATAGCAGACTCAAGTACTTTCTTAACTAATACAGCCGCTTTTTTCGGGCTGTACGCCAGGATTTCTAGTGCGCGATCTACAGGTAACCCGCGGATCTGATCTGCAACTAGACGTGCTTTTTGCGCCGAACCAGAGGCGAATTTATGTTTAGCTAATGCTTGCATTTATCTTCCCCTCTTATCGTTTCTTCGCTTTCTTATCCGCAGCATGGCCACGGTAAGTGCGAGTTGGTGCAAATTCACCTAGTTTGTGACCGATCATTTCGTCAGAAACGAAAACTGGTACGTGCTGGCGACCATTATGGACAGCAATGGTCAATCCGATCATGTTAGGTATGATCATTGAACGACGGCTCCAAGTTTTAATTGGCTTTTTCTCACCGCTTTCCAAAGCTTTCTCTACCTTCTTCAGCAAGTGTAGGTCTATAAAAGGACCCTTCTTGAGAGAGCGTGGCATGGCTATTCCTCAATATTACTTAGTACGACGACGTACTATAAATTTATCCGTACGCTTGTTCTTACGCGTCTTCGCACCTTTAGTCGGTTTACCCCATGGAGACACAGGATGACGACCACCAGATGTACGACCTTCACCACCACCGTGTGGGTGATCTACCGGGTTCATGGCAACACCACGAACTGTCGGACGAATACCACGCCAGCGATTTGCACCTGCTTTACCAAGTGAACGAAGCATATGCTCAGCATTGCCTACTTCACCTAGAGTCGCACGACAATCAGATTCAACTTTACGAACTTCGCCTGAACGAAGACGTAATGTTACATATTGACCATCACGAGCAAGGATTTGAACGTATGCACCAGCAGAACGTGCGATTTGAGCACCTTTACCTGGTTTTAATTCTACGTTGTGAACAGTCGAACCTACAGGCATATTACGCATTGGTAATGCATTACCAGGTTTGATTGGTGCATCAACACCAGACTGGATTGCATCGCCAGCTTTTAAGCCTTTAGGTGCGATAATGTAACGACGCTCACCGTCTGCATATAATACAAGAGCGATGTTTGCGCTACGATTTGGATCGTATTCTAAACGTTCAACAGTAGCTGGAATGCCATCTTTAGTACGTTTAAAATCGATTAAACGGTAATGTTGCTTATGACCACCACCGATATGACGAACCGTAATACGACCATTGTTATTACGACCACCTGATTTAGAGTTTTTCTCTAAAAGTGGTGCGTATGGCTTACCCTTATGTAGATCAGAGTTAACCACTTTAACTAGGTGACGACGGCCCGCAGAAGTAGGCTTACACTTTTGAAGTGCCATAATTCTATCCCCTTATTACTCGGCGCCGCCGACAAAGTCTAGTTCACTACCTTCTTTAAGAGTAACGTAAGCTTTTTTCCAGTCGTTACGACGACCGAAACGTGCGCCAGTACGTTTTGTTTTACCCTTAACATTAAGTGTGCGAACACCCGTTACTTCTACTTCAAAAAGCTTCTCAACTGCTACTTTAACTTCAGCTTTAGTTGCGTCATTTGCTACTTTAAAAACAATAGTATTGTTTTCTTCAGCTGCAATTGTGCTTTTTTCAGAGATATGTGGAGCAACGATCACTTTTAAAAGACGTTCTTCGCGGATCATGCTAGCGCCTCCTCAAGTTGCTTAACAGCAGCGGCTGTAATAAGTACCTTGTCGAAAGCAATTAAGCTTACAGGATCGATACCAGCTACATCACGCGTGTCAACCTTATAAAGGTTACGTGCCGATAAGAAAAGATTTTCATCTACTTCTTCAGTCACGATAAGAACATCTTTAAGCTCAAGTTCTTTAAGCTTAGCAACTAGTTCTTTAGTTTTTGGTGCTGCTAGAGCAAAACTTTCAACAACGATTAAACGCTCTTGACGAACTAATTCAGATAAGATGCTTTTAATCGCACCACGGTACATTTTACGGTTTACTTTTTGGCTGTGGTCTTGTGGTTTAGCTGCAAAGCTAACGCCACCTGAACGCCAAATTGGGCTACGGATTGTACCGGCACGTGCACGGCCAGTACCTTTTTGAGCCCATGGTTTTTTACCACCACCGCTTACTTCAGAACGTGTCTTCTGAGCACGAGTACCTTGACGAGCACCTGCTGCGTATGCAACAACTACTTGGTGTACTAATGCTTCGTTAAACTCACGTCCAAAAGTAGCTTCAGAAACTTCAAGACCGCCAGAAGCGTCTTTAATTGCTAATTCCATCACTAAATCTCCAGGACTTATGCTTTAACAGCTGGTTTAACGATAACGTCACCGCCAATAGCTCCAGGTACTGCACCCTTAACTAAAAGCAAATTACGCTCAGCGTCAACGCGAACTAGTTCTAAGTTTTGAGTCGTTACACGCTCAGCACCCATATGACCGGCCATTTTCTTACCTTTAAACACCTTACCAGGTGATTGGTTTTGACCGATTGAACCAGGAGCACGGTGAGATAGAGAGTTACCATGTGTAGCGTCTTGCATGCTGAAATTCCAGCGCTTAACACCACCTTGGAAACCTTTACCTTTAGAAGTACCGGTTACGTCAACCTTGTTGATTTCGTTGAATAATTCAACAGTAAGCTCAGAGCCTACTTCAAAATCGCCTTCACCACCGTTAAGGCGGAATTCCCACAGACCGCGACCCGCTTCAACACCAGCTTTAGCGAAATGACCCGCTTTAGCTTTGTTTACACGACTTGCTTTTTTAGTGCCTGCGGTTACTTGAAGCGCGTTATAACCGTCTGTTGCGTCAGATTTGATCTGAGCAATGCGGTTAGGTGTCGCTTCAATAACTGTCACAGGGATAGATACACCATCTTCAGTGAAGATTCGTGTCATACCCACTTTACGACCGACTAGACCTAATGCCATTTTCCTAAAACCTCTCTAATCTTTCGATTAACCCAGGCTGATTTGAACATCAACACCAGCAGCAAGATCTAAACGCATAAGAGCGTCAACAGTCTTGTCAGTTGGTTCTACGATGTCAATCAGACGTTTATGGGTGCGGATCTCGTACTGATCACGCGCATCTTTATTAACGTGCGGTGAAGTTAGTACAGTAAAACGTTCAAAGCGTGTAGGTAGTGGAATTGGTCCACGTACTTGTGCGCCAGTGCGTTTCGCAGTTTCCACGATTTCTGCCGTTGATTGGTCAATCAAACGGTGGTCAAAAGCTTTTAGGCGAATACGAATGCGTTGATTTGACATTCTTAACCTCAATATAAAGAGCATTTAAAAGAGCATAAAAAAACGTCCGGAACAATCTTAAAACTTAAGATGCCGGCTGCTTAATTATATCTACGTTGAGTTCCAAATCGGAACTCCTGTTTATTAGCTTGAAATCCAAGCTTAATTTATCCTCTCCAATCCCCTAGGGAATTTAGAAAGCCTGCGTATTATAGAGGTATTGGTGATAAATGCAACAGCTATTTGAGAATAATCTGATAAGGCACTGTTTGGTTAGTATTAGCCATCAACTAAAACTTAATAGCTAAGATGAAACCAATACCCTAATTAACTAATCTAATAATAAGTTCTTTATGGTGTAGCTAGCGCATGTTTGGTATTTGTAAGTCGTTATCACCTATTTATAGGGAAAACTACACTGTATAGGCCTAGTTCTAACTAAAAAATAAACATACTGCTGTAAATTCAACCTCAAAAGCTAAACACGTCCTAGGCAAACTAAAGGATTTTTTAGATATATGGTATCCTATTATGCTAATTTTGCTTTTAATACCCTCTATATGGTGAGTCGATGCGTATTTTTAATTATTGTTTAAATGTTATTTCTGCAGGAGTAAGTCGCTTACTAGTAAAAAGTAAGGTCCTTCCAGAAAACCCGATTGAACAGTATAAGCTAAATCCAGAATACCCTACTTTTTATATCGTACGCTTAAATTCTCGCTTTGATTTAGCCGCACTCAATAACGTGTGTAAAAAGCATGGATTACCAAGCCCAACCGATCAGCAAATTTTAGGTGATCAACAACTTGAGCGTTTTATTGGTATAAAAAACCCACCGCCACTATTTGGTGATGAAGCGAAACCAACTACGGCATTGGCTCAGGGTAAGCAAATTATTGAGTATTTAGTTAAAAGTGGTCAGCAAAACGTACAAGTAGTGCCAGTTACTATTTTGTGGGGTCGTAATCCAGGTAAAGAAAAGCCGGGTATACACACTTTAATTACACATTCACTAACACCAAGCTGGTTCAGAAAGATTTTCGTCGTCTTGTTTTCAGGTCGTGATAACTTTATTCGCTTTAGCCAACCACTCGACTTATCACTTTTGGTGAATGAAAAGGTAGATGTTAGCGAACTACCTCATAAGTTACTGCGTGTGGCATTAGTTCACTTTAAACGTCAAAAGCTTGCTGCGACTGGTCCTAAAATGCCATCACGCGAGCAATTATTTAACTCTTTATTGGCCTCACCTACAATAAAAAAAGCAATTCAAGATGAAGCCCAATCTAAAAATATTACTCAAGAACAAGCACGACAAAATGCGCTTAAACTACTTAACGAAATAGCTGCTAATTACTCTGAGGCAATGATACGAGTAGCCGAAAGATTTTTAACTTGGTTGTGGAATAAGCTCTATAACGGTATTGATATTAAGCACGCAGAACAAATTCATGAATTAACTGATAAAGGTCATGAAATTATTTATATGCCTTGTCATCGCAGCCATATGGATTACTTACTGCTTACCTACTCTATTTACCACTTAGGTTTAGTACCGCCACATATAGCTGCGGGTATAAATCTTAACTTTTTCCCTGCCGGCGGCATATTTAGACGCTCAGGTGCGTTTTTTATTCGTCGTTCGTTTGCTGGTAATAAACTTTACTCAGCCATATTCAAAGAGTACTTAAGCCAGTTATTTATTAAAGGTTATTCTGTTAAGTTTTATACAGAAGGTGGTCGAAGCCGAACTGGTCGTTTGCTTCCACCTAAAACGGGTATGCTATCAATGACCTTACAAGCAATGCTACGCGGAATAGACCGTCCAATATCGATTGTTCCTGTGTACATTGGCTACGAACACGTAATGGAAATTAACACCTATCTTAAAGAGCTGGATGGAAAAGATAAAAAAGGCGAATCCATCTTTGGTATTTTTAAGGCAATTAAAAACCTTAAAAACTACGGTCGTGGTAACTTAAACTTTGGTGATCCAATCTCAATTAACCAATACCTAAACGATAACCAACCTGATTGGCGTGATTCAATACACCCTACCGATGTGCAAAAGCCACAATGGTTAGCCTCACAAGTAACTAAACTTGCCGACCAAGTAATGGTTAAAATTAATAATGCTGCGGCGCTTAATGCAGTTAATTTACTTGCGATGATATTGCTTGTTAACGATAAACAAGCATTGAGTAAACCAAAGCTATTAGCACAACTTGATTTTTATCTGCGCTTACAACGCGACGCAAGCTATAGCGATAAAGTAACCGCGCCAGACGAAACACCAGAGCAATTACTAACGCATGCATTAAAGCTGAATAAGTTTGAAGTTATAAGTGATGAATTTGGCGAAATTATTACTATTAGCGATAAAGAAAAAGTACTGTTTAATTACTACCGAAACAATATTTTGCACTTGTTTGCAGTACCAAGCTTAATTGCACTACATCTATTTAAACAACACAGCACAACTATTGATCAATGCCAGCAACTTGTAAAAACGTTTTATCCGTTGTTTGCTAAAGAATGGTATTTACAGCCTCTTGATGAAAACTATATAACGCGTATTTTAGCTAATTTTGCTGATCAAAATTTAATTGAATTTGATGGCGATAACATTCATATAACGAACAGTAATGACTGTTTAGCTAAGCTTGAAATGCTTGGACGAGCACTTAGTTTTACTCTACAACGTTACGCTATTGTAATTGGCTTTATTCAAACAAGTGATGGTATTGAAAAAGCTGAGCTTGAAAGAGAAAGCCAAGTACTCGCTCAGCGTTTAGGTACACTGCATGGCATTAAAACACCTGAGTTTTTTGATAAAAAAGTACTTGTTAGTTTTATTGATAACTTACGTGGCGAGTCATTAATAACCGAAGGTGATAAAGGCTTAGTAGGCAGTACACAACTTTGCGAAACCTACGCACACCTTAAAACATTACTGCCAGCACGCGTCTGGCAGTCAATCAGCGATATAGTACAAGATCAGTGTAACTAGTACTATATCTATAGAAGGGGGTTAGCGCTGACGCATAACCCCTTCTTGCATTGTTGAGGCAACCAAGTTGCCTTGGCGATCAAAAAACTGCCCGCGTACCAAACCACACCCATTGCTCGCACTTGGACTATCAATTGAATACAAAATCCAATCATCCATTCTAAATGGGCGATGAAACCACATGGCATGGTCAATCGTTGCTACTTGCATATTTGGCTGCATAAACGATACACCATGAGGCTGCAATGCTGTTGGTAAAAATTCAAAGTCAGACGCATACGCTAATAAATAATTGTGGATGCGCTGATCGTCTGGCATTTCACCATTAGCTTTAAACCAAATATGTTTTACCGGCTCCATAACTTCTGGCTTAAACGGGTTATGAAAAGTAACCGGTCGCATTTCAATTGGCATTTCACGCGTAAACTTATTACGGATGACTTCAGGGATATGCGAAGCGTTATCTTGATAAAACTCAAGCGATGAACGTAATTCTTCAGGTGCGGGTACATCAGGCATCGTAGCTTGATGCGACAAACCATTTTCTTCACCTTGGAATGACGCGGTCATATAAAAAATAGGCTTACCGTACTGAATCGCTTTTACACGACGAGTACTAAAGCTTTTACCATCTCGAATAGTTTCTACATCATAAACAATCGGTTTAGCCGGATCGCCTGGGCGTAAAAAGTAAGAATGTAATGAATGAACTATACGCCCCTCAGGTAGAGTTTCTTTAGCGGCAGAAAGCGCCTGCCCCATAACTTGACCGCCAAACACAGCACCAAAGCCTAAATCTTGGCTTTGTCCTCGATATAAACCTTGCTCAATTTCTTCAAGTGTTAACAACGACAATAAATCATCTAATACTTGGCTCATTACTTCTTCCTCATTACCCTAGTATCCAAATGATACTATACAATAGTGGGAAGTAAATATTTGTTAGGAATACTGTTATGGCTTACTGGCTATTTAAAACTGAACCCGATGCGTTTTCATTAGATGATTTAAAAAACGCACCAAAACAAACGACTCTTTGGGAAGGCGTGCGTAATTACCAAGCGCGAAACTTCATGCGTGATGGCGTAAAGGTCGGTGATTTAGTGATGATTTACCATTCAAGCTGTAAACACGTAGGCGTAGCGGGTATTGCCGAAGTGACACACAATGCCTACCCAGATCCTACTCAGTTTGATTTAAGTAGCGACTATTACGATGCAAAAGCCACCAGCGATAAACCACGCTGGGTTGTTGTTGACGTTACTTACCAAAGCCATTTAAAAAAATTAATTAGCCTTAAAGATATTAAAGCTAATAATAATATTACTGAAATCGCACTTAAAAAAGGCGGACGACTATCAATAATGCCTGTTACTCAAAATGACTGGGATGAAATAATCAAAATGGCGCAGTAACACCCTCTCGGTTTGACCTAATTTCATTGAGTTTGATATGATCTATGCTGACTTATAGCTGGAGGATTAATGAAATTACTGTATTGGTTAGATGAATGGTTAGCTCTCCCGCGCAATGAGCAACAAACTCGATTACCCATGACGGGTAGTGATTTACTCGGCGATGTATTTGTTAAGTATGATTTTGTTGACGTTAATAAGCCCCTGCTTTTTACCTTTTCACCCGCAGGTACTAACGTGCAAGAGCAAGATCTTCACCCTGATTTTGCACCATGGGGTTATCACTTAGCTCAAAAACAAAACGTAAACGTAATCGCTTTTCAGCATTTAGGTAAAAGTAACTGGTTTCGTAATCGTAATTTAATCTTTTTTCTCGAGCAGTTATCAACATTACTTACGCCGTTTAATTGTCGACTAGGCTATGGCTTAAGCCGTGGCGGATTTGCTGTTGGCGCTTTTGCTAAACTATTAAGGCTAAACCAAGTACTGTTCTTTCATCCGGTAAGTACTAAAAATAAAGAATTAGTACCGTGGGATGACCGCTCTAGTACCGATATAGCTCAGCAGTTTGACTGGCAACAAGATTATCACGATCTAGATTTAGGAGATGCCCAAGGCTATATTATTTACGATCCTACTAATCGTATAGACCGAATGCACGCCAAGCGCTATAAGCAGTTAACTCACTTGCGAGTATTTGGTATGGGACATGGCACACACGCTACATATTTGAATAAGTTTGGGTTTTATAAGCAAGTAGCCGTTGATTTCATTCAACATCAGCAAATCGATATTGCACAGTTTCGCCTGCAAACCAAAACCTTGCGGTTTAAAGAGGATTATTACAAACGACTCAATAAAGCCAATACAAATTCAGTGCATCGAAAAGAGTTACTCAGCAAAGCACATAATATTCTTATTGATGAAAAGAAAGTACATATACAAGAACATCAAAAAAAAATAGATATTCAGCCACTCATAGATGTTGCACTTAAGCACCAAGATGAACACCCTGCTGATGCAATTCAACTGCTTGAAGTTGCCCAAAAGCTTGTTCCAGGCGATCCGCTAATAGAGCATAAGTTAAAGCAATTAGAATAGGTATACAGGAGAAAGTAGTACGCTATTTTCTCTTTTTCTTTTTGTGTCCATGTTTTGGCACAATCAAAAAATATAAAAACAATCCCAGCCACGAAAAAAAAATAATGCCAATTAACCAGCCATTTTTTTCGTGGCCCTGAGTTCTTTTATTATTAAGTACAATAACAACAGGTAAAATGTACGCACTTAATACTATTATTAAAAATACAACTTCATTCATTATTTAACTAAGCTTTCCCAATCAACTTCATTTTTTAGTACGCGTTCAACCGAAATATAATGCAAAATATCACCTGCATTTATTTTGTAATCAAGCGCCGGATTTAAATCCATATTTTGCGCACTTAAGTCATGAGCTACACCTAATAATATTGCATCGTGATGTTGCTTAAAATGATGAAACAAAGTACCAAAATTCATTTCATTGGTATCTTTAGGAATTTCTAAACTAAATTGGGTATCGCCATGAAGTGTTGAAAGTAACTCTTCTTGCACACGGCTAGACCCAGGATCTTGCATTGAACGCACCAATATTTCTGCTGATTTAGCGCTGCTACATTCTACATTTTGACAATGCTCTAATAGCATATCTACTTTGGTTTCATCTAAAAAATGAGCACTTATATGACACTCTTCTTTTACTAAGCGGCTAATACGCAGTGCTGTAGTAAATGTTTGATCGTCGTCTTGACCATCAATAATAACCTTATCGGCACGACGAATAGCCACACGCTCTAGCTCACTTAAGTTTGTAAAGCTTGTTAAACGTGCAAAATCGACACTTTCATTCGTTAAAAAGGGGTGATCCATTTGCTCAGTTACCGCAAGTAAAATCCGGCGGTCAGTTCGCTTTGTATCAGCAAGAATGTAATCAATCATTTTTTTTGTTCTAGTATCGTGCCAACCAAAAATAATAATGTGATTGTTACTATGAGCAAAGTTTTTATCACCAGTCATAACGCGCCTAATTAAGTAAGTAACTGTTTGCCCTGCTTTTCCCAGCAGAACACCAAATAAAGCTAAACCAAATGGAATTTGTACTAATGCAACCACCCAACGACCAAGATCTGTAATAGGACTAAAATCCCCATAACCCACTGTTGATGTAGTTACTGTGTAATAGTAGAAAAAGGTGGTAAGCGAAGTGAGTGCTTGCTCATTTGCTATATATAACAATATCCACGTTAATAGCATATGAGTCAAAATAGCTAACGCCACTGCTTGCCAACTTAATTGATCGACGTGAGCTCGAAGAAGTAACGCTAGCCTTTTAAATATCAACGGCATAATACGAATCTTTGTTAGTAAATTATCTATAAACAGTACGTTACTGTAAGCGATGCTTTTAAGCAATGTTTAAGCTTTTAACCGCAAATATAAGACTAAATGCTGTTTGCCAATGGTGATTTTTCATGATTAATTAGCGTTAAAATAATAACCAAAACAGTTGTGCTTATGCTTAATAAAATAGCCCGCCCTTTTTCTAAAATTGTAGAGCGCTATCTTCCCGACCCTTTTATATTTGTAATTTTACTTACAATAATTACTCTTATTAGTGCGAGCTTATTTACAACCGCAACCAACATTGAAGTATTACAAGCGTGGGGAGGTGGATTTTGGAACTTATTAAGCTTTGCCATGCAAATGCTACTAGTGTTAATTACAGGCTATATGTTCGCAAGTACGCCACCTATAAGTAAGTTATTAGAAAAACTAGCAACATTTGCAAGCACCGCACCTAAAGCAATTATATTGGTAACGCTTATTTCACTTTTAGCGAGTTGGTTAAATTGGGGATTTGGTTTAGTTATTGGTGCTCTATTTGCCAAAGCAATTGCTACACATATCCGTGTTGATTATCGATTATTAGTAGCCAGCGCTTACTCAGGTTTTGTTGTATGGCATGGCGGATTAGCGGGTTCGATTCCTTTAACTATCGCAACCGAAGGTCACTTTTCAGAGGCCAGTATTGGTGTTATTAGTACAGAGCACACTTTATTTGCCGGTTTTAACATAGCCATATTAGTTGGTTTATTCATTATTATGCCGCTCGTTAATCGCTATATGCTGCCAAATGAGCAAGAAAGCGTATATATCGACCCAGCTCTTTTACAAGAGACAACACCTAAGCACACAACAATAACCAGACCCGCCCAACATTTAGAACAAAGTAAACTACTCGGTATGACAATTGGCTTATTAGGTTTGGCATATTTAGGCTATTACTTTTTTATTACTGGCGGAAACTTAAACCTTAATAGCGTTATTGCCGTATTTTTGTTTTTAACAATTACACTGCATCAAACACCCCATAATTTACTTAATAGCCTGCAACAAGCAATTCCAAGCGGGGCTGGCATTGTTATTCAATTCCCTTTTTATGCCGGCATCATGGCGGTAATGGTTGATAGCGGTTTAGCGCAGCAAATATCGCGTGGCTTTATTGCCGTAGCAGATGCCGATAGCTTGCCATTTTTTAGCTTTATAAGTGCGGGACTCGTTAATATGTTTGTTCCTTCTGGCGGTGGCCAATGGGCTGTACAAGCACCTATTGTAATACCCGCAGCGCAAGAACTGGGCGCCGATATATCTCGCGTTGCAATGGCCGTTGCATGGGGTGATGCATGGACTAATTTAATTCAACCTTTTTGGGCATTACCAGTCCTTGCTATCGCAGGCTTAAAAGCAAAAGATATTATGGGGTTTTGTGTTGTGCAGTTGTTTGTAACTGGGGTTTTTATATCCTTAATGTTGAGCTTTTATCCGTAACGAATAAGAATGATCCGTAGAGGGCTAATGTTACTTTTATAAAATAAGCTCACTAATCGCAAATAAATTAATTATCATATGGCCTAAAACACAATACCAAATGTTCCCCGTTAAGGAGCGAACCCCTCCCATAAAACAAGAAAATAAAAACAGCAGTACAAATATATTAACTTGATCATACTGACCATGTAAAAAAGCAAATATTAAGCTAGGAATTACTACAGCACCACTTACACCTAAAGCAGTCTGCTGTAACCTGTAAAACGCAACGCCTCTGAAAATCACCTCTTCAAAAATAGGAGCAATAACAACTACGGCGAAAAATAGTAGAGACTTGTCTAATAAATTATTTGTTTGTCCTTGCATTTCCAACATAAAATTAGGAGCTTCTACCATTAAGTGGTCAGCTAAATAATACTCTACTATCATATATGCAAAAGTGACTATTAATACATAAACTAAAGGACATATACGAACAGGCTGTACTGCCAGCCTCGCTATTATTAGTGTTCTCTCACTAGAGTATAATGAGTATTTCAGAAGCGGAATAATCAGTAATAACGAGATTAACAATACTATAAATGTAACATTGGGATTCGACTCAAATTGCTCAAAAGTACTGACATTATTAAGAACTAACGAACCTAAGCCAGTAATAAAAAAAATGAAAACCGCGACCATAGGGATGATTATTGAAAAGAAAGCTACCCAGCAGACAGTATAAAAAACTTGCTCTACAGTACCAATTGTTTCACTTTTCATCTTTTCATATTCTTTCATATTCTTTCATATAACCATTAAGCAGTATCTCTTGCTATTTCAGTAGTATTTAAACTGCCCGCTTGTAACTTATAAACGTTACCCGCCATATTAATAGTTTCTTGACGATGGGCAATCATAATCCGTGTGATGGGTAAGAGCTGAATTTGCTCACTTATTTTCGCTTCGTTGTCTTTATCTAAATGGCTAGTTGCTTCATCCATAAACAACACGCAGGGCGATTGATACAATGCGCGAGCAAGAAGTAAACGCTGTACTTGCCCGCCAGATAAGTTTGATCCCATATCACCCACTAATGAGTTATAGCCCATAGTCATTTTGGTAATATCATCATGAATAGCCGCATGACGAGCACACGTCTCTATTTTCAAGTAATTGGGCTGTGGGTCAAAAAAACTGATGTTATCGGCGATTGAGCCAGCTAACAATGTGTCATCCTGCATCACTGCAGCTATTTGTTTACGGTAGTTTTTAAGGCCAAGCTGGGTAATATCTTTGCCATCAAGCAACACCGTCCCTGAGGTTGGCTGTAATAACCCTAGCATTATTTTCATCAACGTAGTTTTACCCGCACCTGACGGACCCGTAATCGCAATCGAGTCACCGGAATTCAGCGTTAAATTAACATTATTTAAAATCGGCACTTGCTCTTCACTGTAACTAAAACAAATATTTTCGAGCGTAAGCTGACCTCTCACTTTACCTTCGTCATCACCTGTATAGACCATTTCACCGTCACGATTAGCTTCTTGTTTCGTGAGTGCTATATCTGCAATACGGTCTAAGTGTAAGCGCATTATTTTGAATTGAATAATTTGCTCAATTAAGTTGGCAAAGCGGCTGGTTAACTGGTTTTTATAAGCAATAAACGCCAGTACCATACCAACAGACAAGCTATTGCTCATAACTAGCAACGCAGCAAAGTAAATCACCAATACATTTTCAAGGCCAAATAACAGCTTATTAAATGAATCAAAACTTATATTTAATCGACCTAAGCGAATTTCACTATTTATTACCTCAGCATAACAGTTTTGCCAAATGCCTTGGCGCTGCGATTCATTACCAAACAATTTTATGGTTTGCACACCGCGAATGTTTTCTAAAAAGTTCGACTGCTCTTTGGCAGATGATTGAATCATTTCTTCAGTGGCTTGGTGTAGTGGACGATACAGTGCTAAGCGAACGATGGTATACAGCACGATTGCACCTACAACTATTGCAGTGAGCTTTAGCGAATAAACTAGCATCATAATCAAAACGGTAATAGCCATCACGCCATCGACCAGTGTTTCTACAAATCCTGTAGTTATGCGCTCCCGTATTTGTGCCAAGGAGCCAAAGCGCGACACAATATCGCCAACATGGCGCGACTCAAAATAATTCATCGGAAGGCGTAATAAATGCCTGAGCAAGTTCACGCCCATTTGCATATTCAAAAGGCTTGAAAGCCGTAAAATCAGCCAACTTCGTACAGCATTGGTTACCACCGAAATAATCGCAATCAGCGCAAAGCCCATAGCGAGTACCGTCAATAACGATTCATCAAAACTGATTAGTACTTCATCCACCACCCACTGCATATAATAAGGGGTCATCAAGGCAAATAGCTGCAATACCAGTGACAACGCAATCAGTTTTATTAACCCTACTTTTAAGCCCTTCATCGAGCTCCAAAGTTGGGTAAACTTCATCTGTGCTTGTTCATGTTTGGCTTCAAAATGACTGGTTGGAGTCAGCTCTAAACAAATGCCGGTAAAGTGCTTACTAAACTCATTACTATTTAAACTACGCTTACCAACAGCTGGGTCGTTAATAGCAAATTTAGTCTTTGCACCTTTGCCAGAGACTTTGGTCAATACCACAAAGTGATTCATATCCCAATGTAAAATACACGGAGTTTGTAGTTTATGGACTTCATCAATAGGGCATTGCAATGCACGACTGGCGAACCCCAAGCCATCACCAAGCTCAATCAGCTGCTGTAAGTTCATCCCCTTTAAATTAGCCGAAAAGCGCTTACGCATGGCTGGCATATCTAGCCTATGACCGTGATAGCTTGCCAGCATTGCCATAGAGGCTAGGCCGCATTCAGCTATTTCGGATTGAAGGATTAGAGGAACTGATCGTGATGTAGAAAAATTTATGCTGGTGTAGCTTTTCGTCTTATGCCTTTTTTGCATTTATAATTTTCCCAATATAATAAATGCACACCTTCATGAATACTAAAGCACTTAAAAATACAATTACTGAGACAATAAATGAATTCAAACCAAGTCCTCCAAAATAAACCTGAACAAGTATAAATGTAATAAGCAATGCACTTAACTCAACGATGACATCCAATCCCGCTTTCAACATATTACCCCTTAAAACCAAAAGTGAAGTAACTTTGATTCATAACCAATAAAGTGCTATGGCCACTTAGGGCCATAGCACTTTTTACAATTAAGGGCGCCAGCCACCTGATCCATATCTACCACCACCACCATATTCAGGGAGGTTATAAGCAATAAATTTTAAAACTTTTACCCAACGACTACCACCATTCACTTCTTTAATTTCTTTTACGTTTAATTCACGCATAATGTTATACTCCATATATCCGATGCTTTTTAGTTAAGTCATCGGTTTGTTAATGTGCTCAACCATTATCATAAAGGTGAGCGGTTAATAGGCTGGCTTTAGTTGTGCTCGCTAAAGTTTGACTAAAGTCAGCCACTCTATTCTCTGCTTAATATTACTTATTACAGCAAATTAAACAGATGAATTTCTTCTTATTATCGAAATAAATCCCGTTCTACAACCCACACATTGCGATTAACTCACACGCCCTTTTAGGCTATACAGCGGCTCAAGCAGCCATTCAATTAGTGTGCGTTGCTCTAGCATAATATCCGCCTCAAATAACATACCGCTTTTTAGCTCAAACGCTTTACCATAAGCCTGCATTTGTTGCTGGCTGAGTGTTGCTCGCAGGCGGTACACCGGCTCTTGCAGTGCAATGGGCAAGCGTATTTCATTTGGGGTAATGAGTGCCTTATCAATCCGGCTAATTTTACTGTTAATAAAACCAAAATGTTGATAAGGGAAGGCATCAAAACGCAAGCGCGTATCGTTACCAAGCGCAATAAACCCTGCTGAGCGTGTAGGTAATAGTAATTCAGCCACCAACTCGGAACCTTCGGGAATAATATGTAACAGTGGTTTGGCTTGGGTAAGTGTTTCGCCTTCAACCACTTGGATGCCAGTAACAACACCGCTGTTACTGGCTGTTATGGTATATTGATAGTTACTTTTAATTTGTGTGAGCTGGTTTTGAATATCCGCTTGTTGGCGTTTAAGACTATTTATACGCAACGTATACTGCTGGGGCACGTTGGCAATATTAAAGCTAAGTTGACTTAATTGGTTTTCTTGCTGCATCAGCAAGCGCGCTAGGTTTTGTTTTTCTTGCTTAGCATCTAACAGGGCTTGCTGTTGTTGCTCACGCTCAATATTTGATAAAAAGCCATTTTTATTAAGTTGATTTAGGTTGCTTTGTTGGCGGTTAAGTAGCCCTAATTTTTCATCAGCTAGAGCTAGTTGACTTTGTAATGCAGCTTGCTCATTAGTAAGTGCATGTTTTTGCGCTTGCAAGTTAAGTGATTCTTGCTTTTGTAGGGTAAGGTTTTGTGTTATTTCGTCATTAAGCAGTAGTATTTGCATACTTAGCTGCTCAACAAGTTGGGTACTCAAAGCTATGCCTTGGCTGTTATTTTGCTGCACAATGATGGTCGCCAACGGCTGACCTTTAGTAACGGCATCACCTTCTTGTACAAATAGCTGCTCAATCATACCACCTTGATTAGCAAAGCTCTGGATCACCCCTTTGCTGGGCATTAAAAAACCGCGCACGGTTTCTTTACGAGAGTATTCAGCGGTGAATAAAAAGGTAATAACTGCGATAGCCACACAAGCTAAAATAAACACAGTTAATTTTATTGATAGTGGTTGTGCGAGGGTTATAGACCCCGTTAAACGCTCACTTTGCTGAGCGACAGCTTCCTTTCTAAATAACATCCCTGAACACCCTGATATCGGTAAATTACATCTTAAGTTACAAAAAAACAACAATAAAAACACAAAAACCTTTAAAAACAGCAAAAAGCGAACAAAAAAACAGCAGGCTGCGCATTTTTCAAACTTATTATGTTTTTTCTTTTGTCGTTAACTCGATAAAATTGTCATCGGCAGACTTAAAATTGGATTTTCTGAATCGGCAAAATGCATCATTACGGCTACATGCCCAGCGACTACAATGGCGTACATAACCGCTGAAAAGCCTTGGCCATATTTATCTAGCGGCATTAAATGTGAGTAGTGACGGCCTCGCCATTCAAATACAATTTCCAGCGCACCTACAAACAAAAAGAACACCAGTAACGTTAAGCCAAACGTGTAACTTAACCATAAACCAAATAGCACACCTAGCAAGCATACGCTTAAGCCAATCCATGAACGCATTGAAAAGCTGATACTTTTTAATACATGTCCACCATCAAGCGGTAAAATAGGTAGCAGGTTAAACAAATTCAGTAATGCACTAAGAACCGCAACACCTGCAAATATTTCCATCTCGGTGGCGTAATACAAAACCACACCTAATACCGAGGTAATTAAACCAAATGCAGGTCCCATTAGTGATATAACTACATCTTGCCAACGAGTCGTTATTTTGTCATCACTTACAGCAAGCCCGCCAACAAATGGGATTAGATAAATGCCCTTCGTTTTGATACCAAAATACTTCATTGCTCGCACATGACCGTATTCATGTACAACTAAACAAGCAATTAGCATTAACGCAAACTCAATACTAAACAACCACGCGTAACCCGCAACAGAAGCCCCTGCAAGTACTACTTTAATTACCTTCGCACTTTTAAAAAGCTTAAAGCCTAATGCAGCCAGACCTAAAAAGCCTTTTTTAGGTGACCCATTTGTAGTTGCTGGTAGCGCAAGCTGTGTTGCAAATTGCTCATCCAAAAAAAGCGAAATACTTTGCTCTTCCGCCGCTCCAGTATCAATACCAATTACTTTGTTGTCGTGAGTAAACTGATAATAGTTTTCACGAGGGTTATCAAACGTAATGGCTTGTTGTGCATGAAATACCTGCACAATTTTTTGCCCAGACACCATAAGTGAAAATGGTTGTTCAGCTAAAGTAAGATCTATTCTTATCATAATTAAGACCGTTTAAAACAATGGCGCTAGTATACCTTCTCAGCTAAAAAAAACGAGTAACGATAAATAATAACAATTTTAAAATTAAAGTTTTTTAATACTGACAAAAACGATCAAAACTACTACTTTTATAGTAACCACATGCAATACATTAAAAGAGGTCAGAGTGAATAAAATAGTACCTAATATTTTAGTAGTTGACGATTCAAAAGCTATTCTGATAGTTATGGAGGCTATACTCAACGAATTAAATATGTCTGAAACTATAATTACATGCCTCAGTGCTGCAAAAGCGCTCGAAAAAGTTAAAATGGATATAAACTACTTTGATGCTATTTTTACCGATCTAAACATGCCTGATATGGATGGTATGGAATTAATACGTCACCTCGGAGCATTACATTATCAAGGTGCTATTGTTATTATTTCTGAAATGGAACATAAGGTTATTAACTTAGCAGCAAACCTTGCTAAGCAACATAATGCCCACCTCATTGGCAATATAACAAAACCGATCCAGTTATCTCAAGTAAGTGCCTTACTTACCAAAGTAGCGCAATTTAACTGTCATACTTTAATTAGAGAGCCTGCAATTTCTAAAGAGGAGCTAATCAGCGCGCTAGAGAATGACGAAATCACCCCTTTTTATCAGCCCAAAGTAAACGTTAACAACAATAAAATAGAAAGCGTAGAAGTACTCGCCCGTATAGTCTCAAATAAAGATGGGAGTGTTATTTCACCAAATCGCTTTATTAGCCTTGCTGAGCAACATGATTTAATTAACCAAATTTCATTTTCTCTCTTTAAGAAAGCCACTAGCGATTTTAGTAATATAAAAACACAGCTTGGAAACGATTTCAAACTAGCCTTTAACTTATCGTCTATTCAACTTGATGATTTAAACTGCCCTAATAAATTATTACTCATACTGGAAGAAAACAAGCTTACACCTAGCAATATAATTATTGAAATAACAGAGCAACATGCACTTTCTAGCCTCACTCAGTTGGAAACTTTAAACAGGTTAAGAATGCATGGATTTGGATTATCATTAGATGATTTTGGTGTTGGTTTTACTAATATGAATCAACTTAAAAGCCTGCCCTTTACGGAAATAAAAATAGACCGTTCACTCATTAGTAATATAGATACTGATTTATTCTCTCAGGTAGTTGTTAGCTCATTAATTAATATTACAAGCGGAGAGCATCTAGATTTAGTCGCTGAAGGCGTTGAGCGACTAGAAGAGCTTGCTTACTTAAAACACTATCGAAGAAATTTAGCTATTCAAGGCTTTTTATTTAGCTGCCCTAAGCCAAAAAATGAATTTATATGTTGGGCCAAAGACTGGATTAAAGCCGACAAGAGCCCCTCTTAAAAAGTGAACTTAATAACTTCATAGGTTATTTAACTAGTTACCATTTTGGGGAGCCTTGTCTTCTTCACAAACTATATGCTCACTATTAGCTAAGCGTTTACGCCAACGCTGCCTTGCTACTGCGCGCATATTAGTAGATTGATCTCGCTCATCTACAATTTCTAACCCCATTAGCGCTTCAATCATATCTTCTAACGTTACGATACCTTGTACATCGCCATACTCATCAACAACTAAGCATATATGCGTGCGTTTTGTTAAAAGTGTTTGCAGTAACGACGATACATTTTGAGAACTCGGCACCGTATAAATAGGCTTAATCAATTTGCTAATTTTATAGTCAGTACCCAGTCGATGAAATGCCAACATAATATCGTTTTTATGCACAAAACCTATTATATCGTCGGCGTCTTTATCAAATACAAGTATTCGAGAGAATGACGACGAGCCATGCTCATTTAAATACTGATTTACCGTTAAATCTTTGTGTATTTTAAAAATGACTGTTCGGGGAGTTATTAAATCGCATAGTTTTGCATGCTTAAAATGTAGAAGGTTACGGATAATATCTGATTCATCTTGATGCAAAGCGCCTAATTCTGTGCCTATATCTGCCATTGCTTCTATTTCTTGACGGATATAGTACGCCTCATCGTGTTTTGAACCCATTAAGTTTGTCAGCTTCTGCGCAAACCATACAAATGGCTTGAGTAAAATCACTAAAAAACGCAAAGCATAAGTAACACTTGGCGTTAAAGCTCGCCAGTAGTTTGCCCCTAATGTTTTTGGAATAATTTCAGATAGTACTAAAACGAGGAACGTCATAATGGCTGATGCAATACCCACAGCCGCATCTGAAAAAACCACGGCAGCTTGCGCGCCAACCCCAGCAGCACCAGCGGTGTGAGCCACAGTATTAAGCGTTAAAATAGCAGCTAAAGGCTGATCGATATTATTTTTAAGTTTTTCCAACTGCTGAGCAAGTAAAGGATGCTCCTTACGAAGTAATGCTACGTAGCTAGGTGATATGCTTAATAATACAGCCTCCATCACAGAACACAAAAATGAAATAACAATGGCAACCACCATATAAACAATCAGTAAAGTCACTTTATCTCCTCTATATTGGATATGTGAGCATGGTAACAATACATGCTATATTTGGCTAAATTATTAATAATAGGCTCAACAATGAAGTTTAGCGCACCTTGGTACAACCATAATAAATTGTTTAAACATGCCACAATCCTTTTAACCCTTAGTAGCTTAAGTTTTGCATCGATTGCTGCACCACTCGATAAATCAAAAGTTCAATTTATTGGCCCCTTAGCTGAGGACATGCAATTAAAGCCTTTTCAAACACCTCATGGCGATGCCATTGTTAATAATCTATTGCCACAACTTCAAGCAAACTCCAATGAGTTAACAATTTTTGGAAAAAAACAAAGCTGGCAGCCATTTAACAAAATTAATGCGCTTACGTTAGGCGGGCTTCAAGCACTTAAGTTTAATATTGAAACAACACGCTTTACACAAGGTACTCTTACCTTAAAAGGAATTGAGCAAGGCCAATTATTTATAAATGGTGAACTGCAAAAAAGTGATAAAAACAGCTACAAACTGGCTTTAACTAATAGCACTCACTCTGTTTTAATAGTAGCTCAGCAAGTAGCTAATTGGCACGACGTAACGCTTGATTTTACACCTAAAAGCGAGATTGATAAAATTACGCTTAGCACTTCACAAATAAAGCGTTTATCGGCAAAGCAATTATTTGATGCACCTACTATTAGCCAACTATCACTCGCACCTAATGCCAAGCAGTACGTTACTACCACGCGTACTTATAACGATAAAACACAAAACCAAGCAAATACAGTTACTGTCCTTAAAGACTCTGAAAATCAAACGGTTTATCGATTTGAAGCAGGTCAACCAAGTAATATTATTTGGAGCCCAGATAATCAGTTTTTAGTGTATTTATTAAATGGTGAGCTAAAACAGCTTAGCCGTAAAAACTTATCAATAAAAACACTAGCAGACGATTTAGAAGGTGCCAGTGGCTTCACATTTTATAACGACACGAGCCTTTTATTTAGTTGGTCTAAATCTCCAGAAACTACAGACAGCTTAACTAAACATTATAAAGGCTTACAAGATCGTTGGTCGTATGCCCGTAACACCAGCCAAATATATATACTAGACACTAAAAGCGGATTAGCAAAAGCACTCAGCCAAGGCCCTCTTTCTCATAGCCTTGAGGATTCAAATAGTAATCGTGGCAAAATATTAATGAGCCGCCCAGTAACGGTAATGCAGGCATCGACTCACCCAGAAACTGAATTAGTCGAACTAGATTTAAAATCAAACAAGGTTTTATCGCTAGGTAAATTTAAAACATTTAACCAGGCTAAATATACAAATAAAGATGTATACGTAGTTGCCGGACCAGATTTTAAAAATGGTACTGGCAGAGCCTTATCTAAAACAATGCTTGCTAATAACTACGATGGACAGCTGTACTTACTTACTGAAGGCGGCAAAAGCGTAAAGGCATTCAGTAAACAGTTCAACCCTGCTATTGGTATGCTTAAAGTATTAAGTAACGGCGATGCCCTTGTAAAAGTAACAGAGCAAGACACTCAACCACTTTATTTGTTTGATTTAAGTAAGCAGCGTTTTAAAAAGTTAAATACTGGCTTAGACATTGTTGAGCAATTTAGCTATTCGAACGATCGAAATACAGAAATTCTCGTAAGTGGCACTAGCGCCTTGGCACCTCAGCAATTAAAACGCCTTAACATAAGTAAAAATAAAACAGATCTATTATGGGATTCAAAACCTTATGCCTATGCAAATACACGCATGCCTACATTAGAAGAGTTTAATTTTAAAAATAAAAAGGGTATTGAAATAACAGGGCGTGTTTATATTCCAAGCAACCTAGATAAAACGAAAAAACACCCTGCTCTAGTTTATTACTATGGTGGTACTTCACCAGTTACTCGTGGCTTTACGGGTCGTTACCCATTTAATTTGTGGGCAGAAAACGGCTACGTTGTTTATGTGCTGCAACCTACGGGCGCAACTGGGTTTGGGCAAACATTTTCAGCGCAACATGTTAATGCATGGGGTGATTATACTGCCGATGATATAATTGAAGGTACTCAGGCATTTTTAAAAAAATATGATTACGTTGATAGTAAAAAAATTGGGAATTTAGGCGCTTCATACGGTGGTTTTATGACCATGCTACTGGCAACCAAAACCGATATGTTTAGTGCCTCAATTGCTCATGCAGGTATTTCTAATATTACCTCGTATTGGGGCGAAGGTTGGTGGGGTTACTTATATTCTGGTGAAGCATCTAAAAATAGCTTTCCGTGGAATAATCCTGAGCTTTACAGCCAGCATAGCCCAGTATTTCATGCCGATAAAGTAACAACACCTATGCTACTTCTTCATGGTGATAGCGATACTAATGTACCCGTTGGCGAAAGCTTAACAATGTACACTGCGCTTAAATTACTTAATAAAGATGTAGAGTTAATTGAGTACAAAGGTGCCGACCACCAAATTTTTGCACGTGATAAACGATTTGATTGGTGGAATACCATGTTAGCGTACTTTGATAAAAAGCTAAAAGACGAGCCTCAATGGTGGAACTCAATGTATTCAGATAACTAATATTAGTTGTTATTTAAAATAGCGGATTACTATTAATATCTTAATTAGCACCTTTTAATTAGTTTAAAGGTGCTAACCTCTCCTGTTATAACATCTTGTATGCCTTTGAAATATTAAGTAACTTAAAACTCACAAACACTCTTCTCAGCATTTACCTAATGGTGCTACCATATAGAACTATAAGCATTCAAAATAAAGTACTATGGCTATTAATGTTTTATTGGTTGAAGACGATGAACTACTCGTTAAACGCATCCAAAATCACTTCTCAGATACAGAATTTACCATTGAGGTAGACCCAACTGGCGCTGATGCTCTTAGCATTGTAAGGCAGCGAGTAAACCTACACGGTGTTATATCACTAGCCATAATTGACATTGTTTTGCCAAAGCGCGATGGACTTCAGCTTGCAAAAGAATTAAACACACTTACTGATATTGGCGTTATTGTATTATCGAGTCGTGACTCCCAAGCTGATCGTATTGCAGGCCTTGCACAAGGTGCTGATGACTACATTTGTAAACCCGTCGACTTACTTGAACTAGAACTACGCATGCGCGCACTTTATAAGCGTGTAGCGGTTACTCAAGACGATGATGAAAGCGAAGAGTTTATAGAATACGCAGACTTTAAGCTTCACCCCGATAACCGCACATTAATTACCGCTTCAGGTGTTGAATCACGCTTAACTGAAGCTGAGCATAAAGTGCTTATTTGTCTGATTAGTAATGCAGGCAAAGCCACATCCCGCGAAAAAATATCAGAAGAAATCGGTCAGCCAGATTGGAGCCCTAACGATCGCACTGTTGATGTACTTATTGGTCGTTTACGTAAAAAATTAAACGATGAGAAAGATCAAAAACGCATTGTTACCGTTCGCGGTAAAGGGTATATGCTCTCTATTTAATATTTAGTTAATTGCGCAATAAGGCGCTCAAATGCACGGTAATTAAGTGCCTCCTTGAGTTCATTTAAACTAATATTTTCAGCCCCTTTTAAATCACTAATAGTACGCGCCACCTTAATTACTCTATGGTAAGAGCGTGGCGATAAAGATAATTTCTCACTCGCTCTGGCTAAAAACTGTAATTCTGCAGACGCAAGAACACAATGCACACTCATTTCTTTATTATTAAGCCTCGCATTAACCTTACCTTGGCGTTTTAGCTGTAGGTAATAAGCCGCTTCAACTCTTGCTCTAACCTCAGCACTACTTTCCTCAGGCTGAGTACTTTGTAGTTCAACACTTGTTAAGCGAGGTAGTTCTATTTGCAAATCAATACGGTCAATAAAAGGTCCTGATACTCGCGACAGATAGCGCATAACTTGATCGGGAGTTGCCCGCTTATCAGTATGGCTCCCTGTAGGACTTGGGTTTAATGCAGTTATAAGTTGAAACTGCGCTGGAAACTCCATTTGCCTTGCAGCACGCGAAATGGTCACAGTGCCGGTCTCCATTGGTTCACGCAGCGAATCCAGTACCTTACGCTCAAACTCGGGTAATTCGTCCAAGAAAAGCACACCATTATGTGCCAACGAGATCTCACCGGGCTTGGGATTAGAAGAGCCACCAACCAAAGCAACTGCTGAACATGTATGGTGTGGATTACGAAATGGTCGTTGTCGCCAATTAGTTAAATCTATGGATTGGCCAATAATAGAGTAAAGCGCCGCTGTCGAAATAGCCTCATCATCCGACATGGTCGGCATTATGGTTGCCATGCGCTGGGCAAGCATTGATTTTCCCGTTCCAGGTGGACCTAAAAATAATAAATTATGTCCGCCAGCTGCGGCTATTTCTAATACTCGCTTTGCACCGGGCTGACCTTTAACATCGCTTAAATCGAGTAAAAAGTCAGGGGCTTGGGTACAATCAGGATATTCGACATTTAAAGGCAAGGGTTGTTGATTGAGTAAATCACCCCACACTTCTTGAATAGAGCTGACGGCTTTGCGTTTAACGCCATTAACTAAGCTTGCTAGGCTATCGTTTGCAAGAGGTAAAAAGCAGCAGCGATCTTGCTCTTTAGCAGCAAGTACCGAAGGTAAAATAGCATTTACACCACGCACCTCACCATTAAGAGCAAGTTCTCCGTAAAATTCATACTTATGAATGTCAGAGCACACAATTTGTCCTGAAGCGACTAAAATACCTACCGCAATAGCAAGATCAAAACGTCCACCATCTTTTGGTAAATCAGCAGGGGCTAAATTTACTGTTATTCGCTGATCAGGGAAGCCAAATTGAGAGTTTTCAAGTGCGCTACGCACTCTGTCTTTTGATTCTTTAACGGACGCTTCAGGGAGGCCTACAATATGAAAAGCAGGTAAACCATTTCCTAGGTGAACTTCTACAATAACTTCGGGGGCGTTTATTCCCACCTGAGCACGAGAAAATATACGAGCTAACGACATTCCTTATCCTAGTAAATGGTGTGATTACACCAGTCTAGTCAGGATATTTAAAAATGTGTAATGTGATCTGCCATTTTATCGCAGCTAAACGAAGCAACAGGGTCATTAGCATGCCTAATACCATTGCCATTTCAGTGACTAACGAAAAGCCTATACTTAGCGTGTAAACAGTACCACCAGCAATGCAGGTAATAGCGTAAAGCTCGCCTTTTAATAGCATAGGAATTTCGCGGGCAAGTACGTCTCGAATTAATCCACCAAAGCAGCCTGTAATTACAGCCATAATTACAGCTGTCATATCTGGCATACCAGCAAGTTGCGCTTTTTGTGCCCCCATTACGGCAAAAAAAGCCAAACCAAATGCATCGGCTGTTTGTAAAATATAATGAGGTATTGGTTTTTGCTTATTTATAAGACGTACGGTGACAAATACAGAAGCAAGTATTGCAAAAAAGTAACTTTGGTCGTGCAACCAAAAAACAGGAACATCTAAAATAAGATCGCGTACTGTACCACCACCAATGGCAGTTACCGTCGCTAAAACGACGACACCAAAACCATCCATTTTTTTCTCGTACGCTAACAAAGTGCCCGATACAGCAAATACCGCAATACCTATTAAATCAAACCAGTGATAAAGTTCTGTCATGTGTATTATTACTTAAAATATTTTAACCGTTTTAACATAAAACACTCTTTTTAAAAAATAAGTTATTTGTAAAACGTCATAGGTATTAGAGGGAAGTCATTAAATAAAGCAGAATATAAGGTATTTTACCAAATTCCAGACGCAAAAAATCACTCAATGAAGAGTGTTATTTTGTTTTAACTTTAAATATTTAATTTCAGTGGTTGTGGGAGCTTGAGTTTGTAAAAAGCGAACCGACGACCTTCGCTTACTTGTGCAAAGTATTTTGCGCAGTAACGGTAAGTTTAAATTCATAAGAATTCACCAAATTCCAGACGCAAAAAATCACTCAATTAAGAGTGTTATTTTGTTTAACTTTAAATATTTAATTTCAGTGGTTGCGGGAGCTTGAGTTTGTAAAAAGCGAACCGACGACCTTCGCTTACTTGTGCAAAGTATTTTGCGCAGTAACGGTGAGTTTAAATTCATAAGAATTTACCAAATTCCAGACGCAAAAAATCACTCAATGAAGAGTGTTATTTTGTTTTTAATTTTTAGATATTTAAGTATTTAATTTCAGTGGTTGCGGGAGCCGGATTTGAACCGACGACCTTCGGGTTATGAGCCCGACGAGCTACCAGACTGCTCCATCCCGCGCCTGAAATTTGTATGCTTGTTTAAAGTTGCCTACATTACAACTTGGCTTCCAATTAAAGAATTGGTTGCGGGAGCCGGATTTGAACCGACGACCTTCGGGTTATGAGCCCGACGAGCTACCAGACTGCTCCATCCCGCGCC
>NZ_JADYXF010000024.1:0-75329 GCF_015864385.1 Pseudoalteromonas sp. SWXJZ94C | reverse complement strand
AATGAAAACACGAATGGATTACTACGCCAGTATTGGCCGAAGAGCACAGATTTTAAGGCGGTAACACCAGCGCAAGTTATACCAGTACTTGAGCAACTTAATAATCGTCCAAGGAAGACACTTGGATTTGAAACGCCTGCAAAATTGATGCAGGATCACTTGGCGGCTAAAGCCGCCTAAACGTTATGCACTTCAGATGTGAATCCGCGCCTTTAAATGGGTCAGAAATCCAAAATATAAGTAATGTCGAGATAATTAATATACCCGCCACACCAACCTTAGTGTGGTTATTTTTTATATTATAAGGTTCTTTAAATATTCCAGCATAAACAGAGCCGCCTGCCATCCCCGCCGTTATTGTGGAAGATATTCCGGCGAATAGTAATGCGATTCCAAAAACTAATGCTGCCTTTGAGCCAAGCATTGGCGTAAGAAGATGTTGGGCTTGTTCTAATTCAGTAACGATTATTTTTTTATCAAAAAATGCAGCTGCGGCAAGTATTATCATTGCACTATTTATAGCCCAGCCAATAATCATAGATACTAATGTGTCTGTAAACTCATACCTTAATTGCTTTTTAATAACGGCTTCATTTTCATTATTCCATTTTCGACTTTGAATTATTTCTGAATGTAAAAATAGATTATGAGGCATAACTACGGCACCAAGTACTGCCATTACAATCATAATAGATCCATCAGGAATGCTAACCGTTACCCAACTTGTAAGTGCTTTGGACCAATCAATACTAACAATGCTCATTTCATATAAAAATGAAAATCCAATAATAGAAACAAAACCAATAATAAGCTTTTCAAGCTTTGAGTAAGTGTTGGTAAACAGCAATACAATAACAATAACTAAAATAATGACAGAGCCGATGAGTATAGGAATATCAAAAAGAAGGTGCAGGGCAATTGCCCCACCGAGTATCTCAGCCAAAGCGGTAGATATAACGGCAATAATACTGGTAAAAAGAACTGACCTAGCAACATGAATATTCAAGTTTTTCATTGCTGATTCAGCTAAACAATCACCCGTAACAATACCCAGATGCGCGACATTGTGCTGTAGTACAATTAGCATTAGGGTTGATAATGTTACCATCCACAATAATGTGTAACCAAACATTGAGCCAGCCGCAATATTTGAAGCCCAATTACCAGGGTCAATAAAGCCAACGGTTATGAGTAATCCGGGTCCTATATATTTGAATACTTTACTTAGCCCATATTTATTCCTATGTTTTGAGCCTACTGTGGGCAATAACTTAATTTTCATAATAGAAGTGAGCTTTAATGTTGAACCGCAGTTTGTTTTAGTTTGAAAAGGTATTGATAGGGCATATACATACTAATAACTAGCAACAAAGCCATGGAATCCTCCACGGCTTTGTAATGTTACTTTTATAGTGCAGCAACAACTTCGACTAACGTGTCTTTGGCATCTCCAAAGAGCATCTGTGTGTTTTCTTTAAAAAATAGTGGATTTTGCACCCCAGCATAACCGGTTGCCATACTGCGCTTTAAAACGATAGACGCTTTACCATGCCAGCACTCAAGTACCGGCATGCCGGCGATAGGGCTATTTGGTTCATCAAGTGCTGACGGATTTACAATATCGTTTGCACCAATCACAAGTGAAACATCGACTTGTGGAAAATCGTCGTTTACTTCATCCATTTCAAAAACAATGTCGTAAGGAACCTTAGCTTCAGCTAATAACACATTCATTTGTCCAGGCATTCGCCCTGCAACAGGGTGTATTGCAAAGCGCACGTTAATATCTTTTTCACGTAATTTACTTGTAAGTTCAGAGACTATTTGCTGCGCTTTTGCAACGGCCATTCCGTATCCAGGAATAATCATTACTTCTTTTGCGTTCATGAGCAGCTCTGCTGTTTCGGTTGCACTGATTGTTAGTACTTCACCTTGTTCTTGATCCCCAGCAGGTAAAGCTTTTACATTGCTACTACCAAATCCACCGGCAATTACCGATAAGAAATTTCGGTTCATAGCTTTGCACATTATATAGCTCAAAATAGCTCCGCTTGAACCAACTAATGCACCAATTACAATGAGTAAATCGTTATTTAGCATAAAGCCTGTCGCGGCAGCGGCCCAGCCTGAATAACTATTAAGCATAGATATAACAACCGGCATATCGGCACCGCCAATTGCCATAACCATATGAACACCAAAAACTAAAGCAAGCGCTATCATAATAACCAGCGGCAACATGCCATTACCAACAGCAGACTGCACAACGAATTGCTGTCCAAGCCACGCTACAGCAACTAATAAAACAAGGTTAAATATGTGTCGCCCTGGTAGTGTTAAAGGCTTACTGCCTATTCGACCAGATAATTTACCAAAAGCGGTAATTGAACCTGAAAGTGTAATAGCACCAATTAAAACACCTACATAGGTTTCAATATCGTGAATGGTTAAGTCAATTCCTGTAAAATGACTAGAAGCATCCGCAAAGTTAGCATACCCAACCATTATAGCCGCGAGCCCGACTAGACTATGTAAAATAGCAATCAGCTCTGGAATTGCAGTCATTTGCACTCGTTTTGCTACAAGTAAACCAATACTGCCACCCACTAATAATGCAATCATCAACTCAATATAGTTATTGGTAACAACACCTAAAACAGTCGCCAAAAGTGCTATCACCATGCCTGAAATACCATACCAATTACCTTTACGGGCAGTTTCTTGATTGGATAGACCGTTTAAAGCCAAAATAAAAAGAACCATCGCAGCAATGTATGCCACGGTTACAATACCAGTACTAATCATAACAACCTCACTTACGGAACATTTTGAGCATGCGATGTGTTACAGCAAAGCCGCCAACAATATTAATACTCGCAATTAACACGGTAAAAACGGCAAACCATTTAATGGTGTCGTCTGTTGAGCTTATTTGAATTAAAGCACCGATAACAATAATGCTTGAAATGGCATTGGTTACACTCATTAAAGGCGTATGTAGTGCAGGCGATACACTCCAAATAACCATATAACCTACAAAGCAGGCTAAGACAAAAACGGTAAAATGAGACATAAAATCAGCGGGTGCAACGCCACCAAGCCCAAGCAATGCTAATGCACCGATAGCGGCGCCAATTATAGGTCCAAATACCGATTTCTTTTTCTCAACAACCGTGGGTTTAGGTGTAGCCGCAACCTTTTTAGGGGTTGCAGATAGTGTGGGTGCTGGTGGCGGCCAAGTTGTTTTTCCTTCAGTACATATAGTTGCACCTAAAACAACATCGTTTGTCATATCAACAAAGAGTTTGCCGTCTTTTTCTGGGGTCATTTCGGCTAACAGGTTGTATAAGTTATTACTGTATAATTGGCTCGATTGTGCAGCAAGGCGACTTGGTAAATCGGTGTAACCAATAATCGATACACCATGGCATACGGCAACCTTACCCGGGACTGTTAATTCACAGTTTCCACCTTGTTCGGCTGCAAGATCGACTATTACGCTGCCGCTCTTCATTGATGCAACCATCTCGCTGGTGATCAATTTAGGCGCTGGTTTTCCGGGTATGAGTGCGGTAGTAACAATTATATCAACGTCTTTAGCTTGCGCTGCAAACAATGCCATTTCGGCTTCGATAAATTCATCGCTCATTACTTTAGCGTAACCGCCTTCGCCTGAGCCGTCTTCATCTTTAAAGTCGAGCATTAAAAACTCAGCGTCCATGCTTTCAATTTGCTCTTTTACTTCAGCACGCGTATCAAATGAGCGAACAATTGCGCCCATACTTTTTGCCGCTCCTATTGCGGCCAAGCCTGCAACACCTGCACCAATTACAAGTACCTTAGCAGGAGCAACTCTTCCTGCGGCTGTAATTTGTCCGGTAAAAAATCGACCAAAATGTTGAGCTGCTTCTACAATTGCACGATAGCCTGATATATTAGCCATTGAGCTGCGAGCATCCATTTTTTGTGCTCGAGAAATACGAGGAATACTATCTATTGCAATGGCGGTGATACCACGCTGAGTTAAATCTTTTAGCATCTCAGGGTTTTGTGCCGGCCATAAAAAACAGATTAATGTTTGTCCGCTTTTTAGTAATGTATTTTCATCACCTTCAGGTGCTTGTACTTTTAGTACAATATCAGATTGTGCCCATACATCTTGTGCTGAGTTGACTATTTTACAACCAGCTTCGCCATACGCATCATCGGCATAATTAGCCGCCATTCCTGCACCAGTTTCAATGACGACATCAAAACCAAGCTTTGTTAATTTACTTACTACATCTGGGGTCGTCGCGACTCGTCGCTCGCCTGTGTGGATTTCTTTTGGAACACCAATTTTCATTGTCGAACCTCGATTTAAATGCCATGAAGAGGAATTAATATGTATCTAGGCGTTATGGAATTAGCGATACGATGAAATATGTTATTTACTAACATGTTTCCACCGTATTTATTGCTAGCTAAAGTGTAAAATCAATAACTACACGAGATGGTACTTTGCCATGTTCGAGTCTTTCGAATATTTCATTAATAGCGCTTAAAGGCTGTAATTCAATATCCGCCTTAACTTTGCCTTGTGCCGCAAAAGCGAGCGCTTCGGCCATATCTTTGCGGTTCCCAACAAATGATCCTTTAATGGTGATGCAATTTGCTACTACATCAAATAATGGCGTCGGAAACTCACCAGGTGGTAAGCCAACTAAAACACATGTACCGTGTTTACGGGTCATATTAACCCCTTGCTCAAATGCTGGTAGGGAAGGAGCCGTAATAAGTACGCCATGGGCGCCACCTTGCGTTATTTCTTTGACGGTGTCTGCTGCATTATCTGTTTTAGCATTTACGATTGCATCGGCGCCAAGTAAGGTTGCATGTTCAAGCTTGCTGTCATCAATATCTATCGCACACACTTTAAGACCCATCGCTTTGGCATATTGAATCGCTAAATGACCAAGTCCACCACAACCTGAAATTGCTACCCATTCACCTGGTTTAGCATCGGTTTCTTTAATACCTTTGTAAGTTGTAATACCAGCACAAATTATAGGGGCCGCTTGTACTGCTGATAAGCCATCAGGAATAAGTGCAACGTAATTAGGATCGGCAATAATATACTCGGCAAAACCACCATCTTTAGTGTAGCCACCAAACTCAGCATCAGGACATACTGGTTCATAAGCACTTAAGCAAAATTCACAGTGTCCACAAGCTGAATATAGCCACGGAACACCGACTCTATCGCCTACTTTTACGCTTGTAACACCTTCGCCAATTTTGGTAACTAGCCCAATGCCTTCATGGCCAGGAGTAAATGGTGGAGTTGGTTTTAATGGCCAATCACCGTTTGCTGCATGTAAATCTGTGTGGCATACACCGCAGGCTTCTGTTTTAACTAATATTTCCCCTGCATTCGGTGATGGAATATCTAAATCGCGTAGAACTAAAGGTTTGCCAAATTGCTCAACAACGGCTGCTTTCATTTTGTTATTCATAATCTTTCCTATTAATATTTAAGGGATTTTTATTGAACTGCGCTATTTAAAAAGGCGCATTAATGTCAACAACGTCGATTAGTTTGTGGTTAACAAACTCTTTAATACCCAAGCCTATTAATTCACGACCATAACCAGAACGACGAACACCGCCAAATGGTAAGTCGGCTTTTACCATTGTTGGATGGTTTACAAACACCATGCCGGTAGATATTTTTTTAGCGACTTCTAAGCCATGATCAGGGTTTGACGTAAATACAGAACCACCTAAGCCAAATGGAGAGTCATTCGCAATTCTAATTGCGTCTTCTTCATTTTTTGCACGAAATAACATAGACACAGGACCAAAAAACTCCCAGTTTCGAGCCGGATTATCTTCGCTAATATTCGTTAAAATAGTGGGTTGTACAAAGGCGCCTTGACTAGGTACTTTAGGGCCCACTTCAGTGGCTGTTGCACCAAGCTTTATTGCTTCGTTAATTTTAACTTTTAGTTCATCAGCTGCACCTTGTGATGACAATGGTGCCAAAGTTGTAGTTGGATCAAGCGGATCGCCTGCTTGCAACTTAGCAACACCAGCAGTATAAAGTTCAACAAACTCATCATAAACTTCATCTTCGATGATCATTCGCTTAGACGATACACATACTTGCCCACCGTTCCAGTGACGACCAAATACTGCCCAATTAACCGTTTTTTCCATTTCAGCGTCAGCAAGTACAACAAATGCATCTGCACCACCAAGCTCTAATGTAGACTTTTTAAGTGCTTTACCAGCGGTAGAAGCAACGATTGCACCAGCGCTTTCAGAACCGGTAAGTGCAACACCACGAACTAATGGATGAGAAATGATCATTTCTGTTTGGGAATGTGCGGCGTATAGGTTTTTAAAAGCGCCTTTAGGCAGACCAGCTTCGAGCATAAGTGCTTCAAATGCTGCTGCACATTGTGGAACAATACCCGCGTGCTTTAGTAGCATAGTGTTACCCGCTGACAATTGCGGCGCAATAATACGAGCAACTTGATAATACGGAAAATTCCATGGCTCAATGGCAAGCAATACACCAAGTGGTTCATGGATAATAATTGCCTCGCCCTCAGCTGGATCTGCAACGGGTAATTTTTCTGATGCGAGAAGCCTCTCAGTATTATTCGCGTAGTACTCTAAAATGGCTGCGGATAATTCAACTTCAGCCTTTGCTTCTGATGTTATTTTACCCATTTCTAAAGTTAATAAGTTGGCGTAACTAACTACATCTTTACGTAATAAGTCAGCCGCTTTTTGCATTATTTTAGCGCGAGAAGAGAAAGGTGTTTTTTTCCATGATTGAAAGGCAGAATCGGCATTTTCTATTGCTTGAGTAATTTCAGCATCAGTAGCATCAGGAAAGGTTTTTACAACCTCACCTGTATATGGATTTGTTGTTGCATAGCTCATGATAATATCCTCAGTTAAATTAAATAAGACTCTTATTTTAAAATGAATAACGCTTAGAAGCTGCGTGTATAATTATGGTAAAACAAGTACTAAAGTGAGGCTATTCGTGATGCTACGTAAATACATGTGGGAATCCACATCTTGAAAGTGTAATTATTTGATTTTATTTATTTTTAATCACTCAGTTAGTTCTTGACGCGGATGGGAGTGATAAAGGATTATAAAATAATGCAGTGCGTAGTGGGTAAACGCACTAGTTATTAATCAACGAGGCGCTAGTTTAAATTCATCATGAATTACAGTGATAAAAAATCGAAAGTATTTTCCTCATCCCAATTAGCTATTTTATTGTATGCAATAATGGTAGGAATACTGGTTACGTGTTTGATGATTATTATAGTATTTCACATAGATTCCCAAGAGCGAATCCATATTGAACGAGTAACGCAAAGTACAGCTGAAGGTATTAAAACACTGCTTAAAGATGACTTGGAAGAGCGAATAACATCACTGTCAGAGTTATCTAAGTTGTCTTCGATATCAAGCGATATGCCACAAGGTGACTGGGAAATAATCAGTAAAACATTGTATGATTCGCAATATGGCTATCAAGCCATAGGTTGGATTGATAGATCATTACATGTGCGAAAAATAATACCAAAGCAAGGTAATGAAATAGCCATTGATTTTAATTTGGCATTAAATCCGCCTGCATTGTTAGCTGCAATAAAAGCACAAAATACAAAGCAAGCAGTAGTCACAACACCTTTGCAATCTATTCATGGTGGAGAGGGGCTTGGAATATATATTCCTGTTTTTAACACCAATGCAAGGAGTAAAAAACTAGAAGGTTTTATTGCAAGTGCGTTGATTTTTGAACCTTACATTAAAACAGTTGTGCCTGCTTTTTTACTTAAGGAATATCATTTTACGCTGTTTATTGATGGGCAAAAAGTATATTCAGATCAAGCAAATTCATTTCCTGTTACAAGCATTTGGGATAAAAAAGCATCCTATGATTTACAAGGTCATAAGTGGGAGATAAGCATATCGCCTAGTGATGAGTTTTTGTATATTGCTCACTATAAAATCATGAGAATTTTAATTTCACTTGGTATTTTTATTGCTTTTTTAATTGTGTTGGCTGCTTATACTTATTTATTTGCACGCAGTAAAATAAAAGACGGGCGATATAAGATTGAATATTTATTAAAAAACCTTCCCGGCATGGCATATCAGTCTTTTAATACTATGAGCTGGCCTATGATACTGGTTAGTGATGGGTGTGAAAGTTTAACTGGTTATTCTCGAGCTGAGTTTAAAAAAAATAGAATGCTGTGGAGGGAAATAATACATTTAGATGATTATGAGCGAGTACAGGCGTCACTTACAGAAGCTGTCAAAGAAAAACGCTCCTTTGAACTTGAATATAGAATTAATACCAAAAATAGTGGGATCAAATTAGTGTGGGAAAAAGGAGGACCGGTTAGATCTATTTTTAATGGTGAAGTTATTATTGAAGGATTTATTAATGATATTACCTCTATTAAGCAGGCTGAAGCTGACCTAATTAGTAGTTACGCTTTTTCTGATGCAGTAGTAAATTCAGTTGTTGAAGCCGTTATTACCATTGATCAATACGGGCTTATACAAAGTTTTAATTTTGCTGCGCAAGCTATGTTTGGTTATACCTCAGATGAAGTAAAAGATAAAAACGTAACAATATTAATGCCTACATCATTTAGTAAACACCATGACCAGCATTTAGCTCAATATTTAAAAACGAAGCAGACGCATATTATTGGTGTGGGTCGTGAGCTTGTAGCTAAGCATAAAGATGGCACAACATTTCCAATTCACTTATCTGTAAGTGAAATACAGAATCATGAAAGTACAATGTTTGTAGGTTTGATTCGAGATATTACCAAGCAACGTGCGTCAGAAGACCAAGCTCGGCTTCATACTGAGCAATTAGCGCATACCGAAAGGGTCAATGCATTGGGTGAAATGGCAGCAGGAATTGCACATGAAATAAATCAACCTCTGACAGCTATTTCTCTTTTTTCTCAGACGGCAAAAAACTTTTGTGAGAAGGGGAGATTTGACAAACTCCCCTTAATATTTGAAAAACTAAGTTTACACTCTCGTCGAGCGGGAGCCGTTATTGAGCGTATGCAGTTAATGACCAAAAAAGGGCAACGAACAAAAGAAGTCATTGATTGTATATTTTTAATAAAAGAAGTAACAAACCTAGCAGAATCAGAAGCGCGACTTCGCAATATTACTGTCAGAATAATTACATGTGATGAACAAATTGATGTGTTTGTTGATCGGGTGCAAATAGAGCAGGTTATTCTTAATTTATTACGTAATGGTATGGAAGCTATGCAGTTAAATGCTTATAAAAATGATTCAAAAATAGAGCTCGAAATAAAATTGAATGGAGATAAATATGTTGAGATATCAGTTTCTGATACCGGTGCAGGATTACCTGAAGAAATGAGAGAGAAGTTATTTAAGCCATTTTCGTCAACCAAAGAAAATGGCACAGGTATCGGTCTATCTATATCTAAAAGCATTGTTGAAGAACATGGTGGGCATATTCACTTTTATGACAATAAGCCAACAGGAGCTATTTTTATGTTTACTTTGCCAGCACATAATAGAGGAGTCGTTTATGAGCGATAAGCAAAGCGTTTTTATAATTGATGACGATGAAGGTATTCGAGAAGGGCTTGAAATACTACTAGACTCTATTGATATTGACGCTCAGAGCTTTAGTTCAGGCGCTGCGTTTTTGGATGTATATAATGAAACCATGGCTGGTTGCTTAGTATTGGATATACGTATGCCTAAAATGAGTGGTTTAGAGCTCCAACAAAAACTCAAAGATTTAAATTGCTCATTACCAATAATATTTATTACCGGGCATGGTGATATCCCGATGGCTGTAGAAGCGATGCGTTTAGGAGCAATTGATTTTATTAGAAAACCATTTAATGAACAGCACTTGATTGACCGTATTAATGAAGCATTGGTACTTGATGAAAAGCAACATGAAAAATCACTCGATAAGCATAAAAATAAGATTAATGTTGAATCGCTGTCGAGTCGAGAACGTGAAGTGTTTGAGCGAGTGACTGATGGGGCAATGAATAAAGTAATCGCGTGCGATCTTAGTATTAGTGAACGCACAGTTGAAGTTCATCGCTCTCATGTAATGGAAAAGTTAGGTGCTAAAACACTCGCTCAATTAGTGCGAAGTAAAGTTATGTATGAGCAATTAAATTAATTATCAGTTCATCTATTTAATAATGTTGAAATGACGCAGATTTTTAAACAGCCCTCATGTAGGTTGTTATCTAATATCTAACTAATTTAAATTATTATGTCTCGTTTATGCGAGGCTTTTTATTTAATGAAGTCGTAAATATTTAAACTTACTTTACGACCTTGTACTTATTAAGATACTGAACAACACTTTAGTTATTAATTTAACGGGTGAGTAGGTTATGTTGCAACCTAAAGACTGGCATTTAATACAATCAAAGGGAATTTACTTTGTTTTAATTACATTGCTAACAGTGAGTTTAAATGTTTTTTTGAATGATTCATTACACCAAAAAACTGATCGTTCGGGACAACAGCTTGTTAAGCAGATTTTTGATTTGAAAATAGATACCTCATTAAGTAATAAGGTCTTAATTGCGTTGGTAAAAAGCCAAAAATTCATGTTAAAACCAAATCCTTCTCCTACCAATTTTGAGCATTTTGTAAGTGAAGAGCGTGAAGACTTTAAATATAAAACACTCAGTTTGAGCCTTTATCATCCGCCGATATGGGTAATGGAAAGTTATTTATTTATATTGCTTAACTTGGTTATTTTAGGTGCTGCTAGTTGGTATTATCGCTGGTGGGGTATCATAAAAGCAGCTAACTCATCTATCCCTTCAAAAATCATCGTGAAGCCAAGTTATCAGTCAAACAAATCAAAACTGCTTAATATTAACCAACCTAAAAACAATGAATTAAGTACTTTTTATGGTGTAGCATCGTTATACCATGGTTTATATATGCTTATAGAATGTGATTGCAGATTTGCTCAACGTATAGATAAAGAGATTACTTTTAAAATATTAGTTATTAAAATTTTTCCTGAATTAAAAGGGTTATCTGTAACGTTATTAAGTAACGAACGTCTTGCTATAACACTGTGTAATGTGCCTATTACAGAGCTTGATCGGTATATAGAACGTTTACATAAAGGTATTTTTACGGTGTGCCAAAATTATCAAGAAAATATTACAAGGAAAAATATCAAAATAGGCGCATGTGATTATCGACTTGGAGCTGATCAAGAAACTGTTTATCAGTTAGCAAAATCTGCTTTAACTTTATCTCAATCTAGCTTATTACAACATTCTCACCGGTTAGCTTTAAACCATAGCCAAGAAAAAGTAATTTCTAGAGAGGAAGTAATTGAAAATATTAAAAAGAATAAATTTATACTTTTTTTCCAGCCTTTATTTGAAATAAGCACTGGTGACATTTTACAACACGAGGCATTAATTAGAGTTAGGCATAATACGCATGGTTTACTTGCAGCTCGTTATTTTATTAATCAGCTCTACAGTAGCCAAGATGCGCTAATATTAGATAAAGCTGTTTTTACTCAAATTAAAAAGTTAGCACTGGCTGAGTCTTCACCTTTAACTATTAGTATTAATTTATATCTTAAAAACTGGCTCAATAAAGAGTTTTGGCAATGGGTTTCATCACAAATAAATGATTTGAAATTGAGTAACAAATTACAATTTGAAATAAGTGAAAGCGAATTTTTTATTCATCAAAGTAGTTTAATAGATATATTTAGTATAATTAAGAAAAGCAGGTCACAAGTTGTAATTGATAATATTCAAAGTAGTCAAAATATATCTAAACTAAGTAATTGCCAGGAGGTATGTGGATTAAAGTTGTCTTATGAGTTAGTTCATTTGGTGAACGAAAATACACAGAATCAAAAACAAATAAAAAAAATAGTTGATGCAAGCAACTTATTAAATATACCTGTATTTGCTGTAGGGGTTGAAACCCAAAAAGAATTATTGATGTTGGCAAAACTTGGAGTGGTTGGTGCACAAGGTTTTTATTTTTCAGAGCCATTACAAGAGCTTACTCAAGCTGCATTTCATTAAATTAAACCTCTATATTTAAGACCATCTAATCCTTGCATTCCACCTGTGTGAACTGCAATAATTTTACTCCCTTCAGGGAAGTAGTCTTGCTCTATTAATTGAAACAATGCATACATCATTTTACCACTATAAATAGGTTCTAAAGGTAGGTTGTAATTAATGTTCATATCTTGGCAAAACCGCCACAGCTCAGGCGTAAATTTACCATACCCTCCATCGTGAAAGTTTGTTAATAGCTGCCAATTATTTTGATGGTTAGCTTTAGTGCTTAACTTACGTATTTCATCTTTTAAATAATCAGCTTGTTTTAATACTGCAATACCTATGACTTGGGTTGCCGTTTCACTTCCTTCAATTAACCCTGCTAATGTGCCGCCACTTCCCGTAGGGCAAATTAAATAATCGTGTGCAGGCAGGCTTTGTACTAATTCTTCACAACCCAATAATGCATACGAGTTAGTTCCACCTTCTGGAATAATATAAGCATTGGGAAAGCGAGTTTGTAGTGAGTTTAAATATTCAGGATCATTACGTTGGCGGTATTCAAGGCGATTAACAACATGAAGTTGCATGCCGCATTGCTTCGCAAATTGAATTGTTGGGTTGTTGTGATCAAGTTCAGGCCCTCTAACAATGGCATGAGTTGTTAAATTAAACTCTTTACCAGCAGCAGCGCAAGCATGGATGTGATTCGAAAAAGCACCGCCAAAGGTCAGTAATTCTGTTTTTTTTTGCTTCTTCATATGGGCTAAATTGTATTTTAATTTACGCCATTTGTTACCGCTTATTAATGGATGAAGTAAATCGTCACGTTTTACTCCTAAATAAATGTTTCTCTTTTTTAGAAACATCATATCTATTTGTTGAATATAGTTATTTTCATTTATATTGAATGATACTGACATTTTATCTCATTTATTAACTTGGCAAATTAACTAAAATGTACGACACTTATTTTATATTCTATTAACAATAGTAGCTATATGAAAGAAAAGATTTTTTCATGGTTAAATCGCAGTTTAGACCGAGATACAGCTATTGGTGTTGCTACGTATGCGCATACAGTTAATGCCGTGTGCTTAAAAAAACAACAAGGGCAATGGCAATTACACAGTTCGCATAGTGTAAATGTTTCTGAACAAGATGATTATACAGCCGCTATCGTTGCTTGCACAAATGAAGTTTGTACTGACATATGTTCAGTTAATTTAGTGGTCCCTCATTTCTTTTATCAAATAGTACAAATGGATAAGCCAACACTTAGTGATGACGAAATTATCCAATCACTACCATGGATTACAAAGGATTTTGTAGATATAGCGCCTGAAAATATAGTGGCTGATTTTATTGATTACCCTATTACTTTGTCTATGCAAAGTAGCAAAATGAATGTGTTTATAAGCAATAAACTGCAGTTGCTACCTTTTATAGATAGTTTTGCACAAACAAAACCTGTTCTGCGCGCCATGACATCTGAAGAAATGGTTTTGGTTACTCTGTTTGGGCACCATAAAGATGCACATATGCTCATCGTTCAGCATATTAATAGTGAACCTCGTATATTAATAATCAGAGATGGGCAGTTAGTATTGGTTAGGCGTTTAAATGGCTTTTTAGGCATTACGGATAAAGATCAAAACCAAGATTTAGTAGAAGCACTGGGTCTTGAAATTCAACGCTCTATGGATTTTTTTGAAAGCCAGCTCAAGCAACCTCCTATTCGCAGCTTACAATTGCAATGCGATGACTTATCTTCACTCACACTTAGGGCAGGGCTTGCTGAATTTTTACAGGTAAAAGTTGTCGATTTTAAACCTAATTTAGAGTTAGCTGAAAAATTAGATCCAAACTTTTATTATGCATTGGGTGCTGCTTATCAATTAACAGATCCGGAGTCTGTTATATGAAGACTAGGATTAATTTTTATCAAAAGTCCTTGCGGGTAAGGCGCGATCCTGTTCCGTTACAAGGGATGCTTACACTGTGGATTGGTGCTTTGCTTATTGTTGCAATAACATGGGCTTTTTACGCCTATAAAGAACACGCCAACAATCTTAATTTACAGCAAAGTGAAGTTCAGCTTAAGAAAGCTAAGGCTCAGTTACAGATTGCGAAGCAACAACTAGCTGAAAAACAAAATAAAACATTATTAGTTAATGAACTAAAAACGCTGCAGCAGGAAATCCAACATAAACAACAATTTTTTAATTATCTTGAAAAATCATCAGCTCAATCAATAACTGATTATGCTGATGTGATGAAAGATCTTGCGCAATATCATGAACCTAATATTTGGCTTACAGAAATAAAATTTGTTGGACAAAAAGTGATATTACAAGGGCAAACTCTACAGTCAAAATTTTTACCAATTTGGTTCAATAATCTAAAACAATCCCCTTTTTTTGCTGATAAAGAATTCTCAGTGCTCGAACTATCTACGCTAGATGGTATTAGTGAGTTTAATGTTGCAACTGATCTTCGTAATGAGGAAGTTAAACCATGAGCAAAAATACACCGATTCAAAATAAAAAAAGTAGACCAACATGGGTTAAGTATCAGGCTCAATTTGCTGCATTGCAAAAGCGCGAAAAATATTCAACATTATTTGTGGGTCTATTCATCGTTATTTATTTGGGCTTATGGTTTGTTATTTTCCCTCAGCAAGATGCTGTTATAAAAGTGAACGTAAAACAAAATAGTATTTATCAAGAACTGCAACAAACAAATACACAGCTTTCAATGTTAAACCAAGCTTTAAATTACGATTACACGAGAGTTTTACGTGGGCAAATAGAACAAACTAAAGAAGAGTTAGGTGTAGTTAATAATCAGCTTAATAGCTTTAGTCAGGGCTTTATTGCAGCTAAAAAAGTACCGGCAGTATTGAAAGATTTATTAATTAATAATTCTGATGTGCAGGTTGTTAGTTTTAAGGTAAAGCCAGCAAAGGGAATAGATGTAGATAAGCTAGGTGAACATGATGCACAAACGCTATTTTTTGAACATCAAATGGTGGTGACCTTAAAGGGTAGCTACTTTAGTTTGCAACAATATTTGGCTGCGCTAAAAAGTAATCAAAGCAAACTATTAATACAAGAGTTTAGCTATCAGGTTCAGGTTCATCCACAAGCTGAATTAACTTTACAAATTGCTACAGTGAGCGCAAATGAAAAATTTATCGCTTTATAGTTTTTGTACTTTGGTGCTGTGTTTTTTTTCATTGAATGCAACCGCACAGTTACGTGATCCGACTCAACCTTACATACAAGTAAGTAACGGGATGCCAGTCGCTCAAAATACAGAGCTTAAATTACAATCTATCATAAAAAAAAATACAGTATTTAAAGCTATTATTTCGGGTCAGCTTTATCAAAAAGGTGACACGGTAAACAATTTTCGGGTGCTAAGAATTAACTCTAAACAAGTTGTATTAGCAAATGACGATAAGCAAATAAAATTAGAATTATATGACTATGAAATTAAAAAATAATTTATCTAGCCCATGGCTTGTTCTTTTATTATTGCCAACGTTTTTAACAGCGTGCCATAGTTTTAAGCCAGGTAAAGAACTTAAAAATCATATCGAACAAGAGCTTGTTGTAGATACAACTAAGGCAGTTGCGCCGTTAGAAATGCCTAATGAATTAACGCAAAGCTTATTATCATCTATAAATAGTGAGCAAAGCATAAGCGATGACTTAGCAATTAAGCGTTTTGATGTAGCTGCTAATGATGTTGAAATTGGTGCATTTTTTGCTGGCTTAACTGACGATACTCCATTTAGTGTTGCTGTTCATCCTGAAGTTAGTGGCACTATTAGTCTTAACCTAAAAGCGGTAACTTTTAATGAAGTTATTGCGGTTATTAAGCGAATGTACCCTTTAGATATCGTTAATGAGGGTCGTATTGTACAAGTGCTACCAGCTAAAATGAGAACAGAAACAATACCAGTAAACTATTTAATGATGCAGCGTAATGGGCTGTCAACAGTAAGTGTAGTTGCTGGTGGTGTAAGTCAGTTTGCACAAAATAGTGGCAGCTCTAGTGGCTCAAGTAGTTCTAATCAAGGTAGCCAAGAATTTGGTGGTGATGATCAAAGCTTAGAGTTAAATGGATCTCGTATTCAAACAATTAATAAAAATGATTTTTGGAAAGAATTAGAGCTTGCTCTTAAATCATTAATTGGCAGCAGTGATGGTCGTTATGTTGTTGCAAGCCCGCAAGCTAGCTTAGTAACGGTTAATGCATTACCAAGCGAAATTAGGCAATTAAAAGAGTTTTTACGCCAAAGCCAAGAAAATTTACAGCGCCAAGTTATTCTTGAAGCAAAAATAATAGAAATCACCTTAAAAGATGAATATCAACAAGGGGTTAACTGGGAACGTATATCGAGTGGATTAGAAGGCGGTGTTTCGTTTGCAACAACTGCTGGTACAACAATTAGTAATAGTATATCTGCTGTTTTAGGTGGGGCATCGTCGTTAACAATCCAAAAAGGGGATTTTAACGGAGTTATTAACTTACTCGAGACTCAAGGTGATGTGCAAATGCTCTCTAATCCTCGAGTAACTGCAACAAATAATCAAAAAGCAGTTATAAAAGTAGGTCAAGATGAGTATTTTGTTACCAATGTGTCGAGTACTACGGTAACAGGTACTTCTACTACAACGTCTCCTGAAATTGATTTAACTCCTTTCTTTTCGGGTATTGCATTGGATGTAACGCCGCAAATTGATAAATACGGTTCAGTTATTTTACATGTCCATCCTTCTGTAACTGAAACTGAAGAGCAATTAAAAGTAATTACTTTAGATGATCAACGTTTTGAGCTACCACTTGCACAAAGCAATATAAGAGAATCAGATACTGTAATTCGCGCACAAAGCGGCGAGATAGTTGTTATTGGTGGTTTAATGCAAACTACCACCGAAGATGAAGAGTCAAAAACACCTATTTTAGGTGACATTCCAATTTTTGGTAATTTATTTAAAAGCATACGTAAACGTCAAGAGAAAAAAGAGTTAATCATTTTAATTAAACCAACCGTTGTAATGCCAGACACTTGGAAAAAGCAACAAGGTGAAAGCCGTAAGCTTTTAAATACTTGGTATGAGAACTAACCATGTATTTAAGTTTTTTTAAACTAAGTGAAATGCCTTTCACGCTAACCCCAAATACTAATTTCTTTTGTGCTCTTGCGCCTCATCATGAAGCAATGCAAGTACTTACAACAGCGATTGAAATGGGTGAGGGGTTCATTAAAGTAACTGGTGAGGTTGGTACTGGTAAAACACTACTTTGCAGAAAGTTATTAAATCAAATTGAGCCTGACTATATTGTTGCTTATCTGCCTAATTCTTACTTAAGCCCTGAAGAACTTCGTTGGGCATTGGCTGTAGAACTGGGTATGGAAGTAGATAAAACATTGGATCAGCAAGCGCTCGGACAACTTATTAATCATTACTTACTCGATCTACAAGAAGATAATGAACGTGTAGTGCTTTTAATAGATGAAGCGCAGTGCCTTAGTTGGGAGACATTGGAAGCTCTTAGGTTGTTTACAAATTTAGAAACAGAAAGTGAAAAGTTAATCCAAGTTGTATTATTTGGGCAACCAGAATTAGATGAAAAACTTGCTAATAATAAGGTAAGGCAATTACGCCAACGAATTAGTTTTTCTTACTCGTTAAGAGCTATGACTGCTGCTGAAGTGATTTACTATATAAATCATCGATTACAAGTTGCGGGCTTTAATCAACCTCCATTATTTAACAACGCAATGGGTTTAAAAATAGCTCGAGCTAGTAGAGGGATCCCAAGATTAGTAAATATTTTATGCCATAAAGCTTTATTACAGGCTTACGGCGAAGGGGTAAATGAAATTACTACTCGTCATGTTCAACTTGCTATAAAAGACACCGAAGATTGTGCTAAATACCGTACTGGTCATTATTGGAGCTATAGTGCGATTGCATTCACTGTTTTAGCGATTGCCGCTATATGGGTATGGAGGCAGTGGCTATGAGCGTTATAAATAATATGCTTAAAAATATTGAGCAACGCGAAGCTAAACAAATAGCAGATCAAGATGCAGTCGGGGTTAATATTAAACCTATTTACGACATACAAAATCTACTCTTTAAAGTTTTAATAATACTCATTGTTTTGAGTGTGATTTTTATAGCATATCTATACTTGCCAACAGCAGAAAAAAGTAAAAAGCCACAACAAGAATTAACCGTAACATTAACGTCTAGCCTACCAGAGACTGAGTTAGAAATTCAAAAAGATGAAAACAGAGCGCTTGTAGTTGATGTTTTTAATGATCTTAACGATTCTGGTTTGCAAGCCAAAGAGCTTCCCATAGAAAATGTTAATGAGAATGACATAGAGCCTTCTAGTACAAAAGAACCCATTGAACTTGTTGTTAATAAATTAACGACAGAGGCGGCTGTAATAGCTAAACAAGATGAATTAAGAAGCGTAGAAAATGTGGATGAAGTTTTATCAGTGGCTGAAACGGTTGTTATTGATTTACCAAAACCCAAGCCTGTGAAAGCTAAATCTACGAATAAAATGACTAAAAGCTCAACGCCTTCTAAATCTCAAGAAGAATTAATTGCAGAACAATTAACAGCAGCTAAGCAGGCAATTCAGTTTGGTTTGTATGATGAGGCAATTAGTGACCTTAATAATATTTTACTTCAGTCATCGAAAAATATAGATGCTAGAAATTTACTCGCCTCAGCTTATTTTCAGCAGCAAGATATAAACTCCGCACAACAGGTTTTACAAGCTGGCATTAGCCAAAACCCAGATGTTTTAGAGTGGCGTATTATGCTTAGCAAAATTTTGATTATGCAGCAGCAATATAAAGAGGTGCTACTGCTATTAAGTGAAGACTTTGAAGTGAACGCTAACCTTGATTTTTGGGTATTACAAGGCACTGCAGCTCAAAGTGCTAATCAGCATACCAAAGCACTAAATAGCTTTAGGCATCTTACCCAATTACAGCCCAGTCAAGCAAAATGGTGGCTTGCTTTAGCAACCTCTAAAGACGCTTTGGGTGAATACCCTGATGCTAAGCATTTATACAAAATAGCTTTAGATTTGGGTGGGTTAAACACGGCAATGACTCAACATGCATTACAGCGCTTAGTTGCATTGAAGGAGGCAGTATGAGACCTAGTTTAAAAATGCGTTTAGGTGATTTACTTGTTCATGAGCATATGATTACTGAGGCGCAGTTGAATGAAGCGCTAAATGTTCAGGCTGCAACAGGTCGAAAGCTAGGGTCTACACTTATTACACTTGAGTTTATTAGTGAGCCTCAGCTATTACGTTTTTTAGCACAGCAGTTGCAAGTTCCATTTTTAGATATTTCTCAACGTAAAATATCACCTGATGTATCTAAGCTTTTGTCAGAAGTATATGCCAGAAGATATAGAGCGTTGGTAATTGAAGATAACGGTGATTCTGTTTTACTCGGTATGAGCGATCCGGCTGATTTAAGAGGGTTAGATCAGCTAGCACCTATGCTGGCTCCAAAGCGAATTGAGTTAGCAGTAGTACAAGAAAGCCAGATAATGGCTGCTTTTGATAACGTATATCGCCGAACTCAAGAAATAACGAGTTTTGCTGAGCAATTACATGAAGAATATGAAGATATAGAAGAGTTCGATCTTAATTCCCTCGGTGACGAAACATCAGATGCAACTGTTGTTAAGTTACTGCAATCTATTTTTGAAGATGCGGTACAAGTACGTGCATCTGACATTCATATTGAGCCAGATGAAGGCTTGCTTCGTATTCGCCAACGTGTAGATGGTGTACTGCAAGAGCACATCTTAAACCAAGTGAAAATAGCATCGGCACTCGTTTTACGTTTGAAGTTGATGTCGGGCTTAGATATATCTGAAAAGCGACTTCCGCAAGATGGGCGTTTTAACATTAAAGTGCGCAGCCATAGCATTGATGTACGACTTTCAACGATGCCAGTACAGCATGGTGAATCTGTTGTTATGCGTTTGCTTGATCAATCGTCAGGTATATTGTCGCTAGACGAGACGGGCATGCCTGTACATATTTTAAAGCGTGTGCGCAGTATTATTAAGCGGCCTCACGGTATGGTACTTGTAACAGGACCAACCGGTTCGGGTAAAACCACTACGCTTTACGGTGCATTAAGTGAACTTAACCAGCAAGAAAGTAAAATTATTACCGTAGAAGATCCTGTTGAATATCGAATTGGACGTATAAACCAGGTTCAAATAAATAATAAAATAGGTTTAAGTTTTGCGAGTATTTTACGTACTGCTCTAAGGCAAGATCCCGATATTATAATGGTTGGTGAAATGCGTGACCAAGAAACAGTTGATATAGGTCTTAGGGCTGCTTTAACTGGTCATTTAGTTTTATCTACATTACACACCAATGACGCTATTACTAGCGCTATGCGCCTAATTGATATGGGGGCGCCTGCATATTTAGTCGCAAGCTCACTACGTGCCATTATAGCTCAGCGCCTTGTAAGGCGCGTTTGCAATGATTGCAAAATACCATATCACCCAGACAAACAAGAAACGAGTTGGCTTAAATACCTTGGTGAAGATATTTCACATTCGCAATTTTTTAAAGGGCGAGGTTGCACAGGGTGTAATCATAGTGGTTATAAAGGGCGAGTTGGTATTTTTGAGTTGCTTGAAATGGATGATGCAATGATGGATGCATTACGCGTTAATGATACTCAGAAATTTGCAAAAGCGGCAAAAAATAGCGCTAACTTCACACCTCTTTCAATGATGGCTTTAGATTATGCTAAGCAAGGAATTACCTCGTTAGATGAGGTGTTTAAAGTAGCAGAGTATATCCCCGAGATAGTCGGGGGCGATGATGCAGCTGTATAGCTACAAAGCCAAAGATATGAAAGGCATGCTTGTAAAAGGGCAACTTGAAGCAAGTAGCCAGGCGGGTGTTGCCGATAGTCTAATAAGACGTCAATTTATACCCATTTCAATTACATTAGTTGAAACTAAAAATAACATTAAAATTTTCGATAATTTATTTGTTGAAAAAATAGGTTTAGAAGACATGATCATGTTTTCTAGGCAAATGTATTCATTGTTAAAAGCGGGTATTCCTATTATTAGAGCAATGGTAGGTTTAGCTGATACAACCCAAAACAAAGAATTCAAGAATGTATTAATAGAAGTCACAAAGCAGCTAGAGCAGGGGCGTGATTTATCTAGTGCAATGTCGATTCATAATAAAGTATTTAGTCGCTTAACTATTTCTATGGTGATGGTAGGTGAAGGGTCTGGTCGATTAGAAGATGCATTTTACCAGCTAGCTATTTATTTTGAAAAAGAACAAGAAACACGTAAGCGGATAAAGGCTGCGATGCGCTATCCCACTTTTGTAATTTTAGCGCTAGTTTCCGCGATGATAATTTTAAATATTTTTGTGATCCCAACATTTGCCAGCATGTTTACAAAATTTGGTGCAGAACTCCCCTTAATGACTAGAATATTAATAGGGACTAGTAATTTTTTCGTTAATTACTGGTGGTTACTAATTATAATTTGTGTTGGCTGCGTTGTAATGTGGAAGCGTTATTTAAACACAACTGCAGGGCGTTTTAAGTGGGATCAATATAAGCTAAAAATTCCTTTCATTGGTGACATTTTAAAGCGTACTTTGCTTGCACGTTATAGCCAAAGCTTGGCAATGGTACTGCGCTCAGGTGTACCAATGACAACAGGGTTATCACTTACTGCACATGCGGTGGATAACAGTTATATGGAAAAAGCGATTATCACTATGCGACATGATATTGAAAAAGGTGATAGCTTGCTTCGGGTTTCTCGGTCGAGTGAATTGTTTTCTCAACTTGTTTTACAAATGGTTGCTGTAGGTGAAGAAACTGGACGTGTAGATGAGCTTTTGCAAGAGGCTGCTGATTATTACGAGCGCGAAGTCGATTATGATTTACGTAGTTTAACAGCAAAAATTGAACCTATTTTGACGGTGTTTGTAGCCATTATGGTGCTCATTTTAGCATTAGGTATATTTATGCCAATGTGGAATATGATGTCAGCTATCAAAGGTAATTAAAGTGACTACACTCATTACAGCTAATCATTCAAAAGGTTTTTCGTTATTTGAGTTAATTATTGTTGTTATTTTACTGGCAGTAATTCTGAGTTTTGCTATACCTCAATATATAGGTATTAAAAATCAAGCACATAATTCTAATGTTGATGCTGTTGCAGGCGGATTTTCCTCTGCTATAAGTATGGTACGCGGTCAATGGGAGTTAGAAAGAAGACCAAACGGTGCATTACATACAACATTTGTTAATTATGGAGGGGTAATCGTCGGAGTTGATGGGTCAATAGGTACACCAACGAGTGATGAAACAACAAAAATTGATACACGTGCTCAGGCTATGGATGCTGCTAAATGTCGTCAGGTATTAAATGCTATTTTACAAGACGCACCTAGTAGTACATTAAGTGATGAAATATCAAGAATAAAAAATGTTATTTTTTTAGTTAGATACAACGCAAAAAGTACACAATGCATCTATTATTTAACATATGTTCTTGATTCTGAAAACATACCTAAAAATGGTGCTATTGCATCAGGGAATATAGGTTTTTCGTACTTTCCAATAACTGGAAAAGTACACATATTTAAAAATTAAGTAATTATTAAAAAGAGGCTTACTTATGAAAACGCAATCGTTAAAAAATCTACCTTTAAATAATCAAGCAGGTTTTACGCTTGTTGAATTGATTATTGTAATTGTTATTTTAGGAATTTTAGCTGTAACAGCAGCGCCGCGATTCTTAAATCTACAAGGTGATGCAAATGCTTCAACATTAGAGGGGCTACAGGGGTCTATTCGTAGCGGGATGAACATAGTTAACGGTAAATCTATTATTGCGAGTGACCATAAAAAAATAGCCGCATCTGTTATTGTGGACACTGGTGCTAATGTTCCTACCGTTTATGGTTATCCTGCAGCAACACAACCTGCCTTTGAAGCTTTTTTAGATGTGAGTTTTGCCGCTGATGATTCGGCTGACTTTAACTTAGCCGTTGTAGGCACTAAGGTTATTCTGTTTCCAAATAGTTATGTACAAACTGACGATTGCCGAATTGAATATACAGAAGCAACATCAGCAGCAGGAACCGCGCCGGTAAGAACTATTATTACACCGCCGATTGTCACTTTAGTTACAGAAGGCTGTTAATTACATAGATGATAAGTAGTAGTAAGCGGCGATTGCGTGGCTTCACACTCATTGAGTTAATTATTACTCTAGTGATATTGGGAATACTGTCGGTAACGGCAGGTCCCAAGTTTCTGGGGAGCTCAACTGAAGATGCGTATTCGTATCGAGATCGCACATTAAATGCGTTGAGAACAATGCAGTTACGTGCAATGCAAAATACGACTACTACGAGTTGTCATAAACTTTATATTACTCCCACTTTAATTGCAGGACCCACCCCAGATAATAATTGTGTAGGAGGTGCTGATATTAATAATAGCGATCACTTAGTTATACAAATTGATACACAACGAAGTGATATAACATTTACTGCATTAGATAGTAATGCAAATGAATTTACACAAATTAGTTTTGACCCTTTAGGTAAATCAGATCAAAACTGTACAACGCAATGTCGAATAGACGTCGGGTTGGCTGGTGTATGTATTAGCGGTGAAGGGCTTATTTATGCGTGTCCTTAAACATAACGGTTTTACCTTAATAGAATTAATTATTGGTATTGTTATGTTTGCAATTGCATTGAGCATAATCACCGCGCTCATTGCTCCTCAAGCTCAAAAAAGTGTAGAACCAATTATAGCTTTAAGAGCATCTGAGTTAGGGCAATCATTAATGAATGAAATTCAAAGTAAGTCATTTGATGAGCATAATGATCGTAGTGCTCCTTTTAAGCGCTGCGGTGAAATATCACTGGGTGCGCAAGCTTGTACAGCAACAAACGACTTCGGCTCCGATAACGCAGAAACACGCACAAGCTATAATGATGTTGATGACTATATTGAACTTTCAGGTCAACCTATTACTAATAGTTTAGGTGAGGCGCTATCAGAATACAGTGATTTTAGTTTGGTTATTACGGTGCAATACGACAGTGATTTTAATGCCGCAACAAACAACGATGGCACCACCTTTAAGCGAATTACTATCGAAGTGACATCATCTCAGGGTGAGGTTTACGGCTTTAGTGCTTATAAAGGAAACTATTAATGAATAAAGCCAAGCACCAGAAAGGGTTTACATTAATTGAACTGCTACTTGTAATGGTAATTATGGGTATTTTAGCGGTGAGCGCATTTTCGTTTATAGGCGCTGGTGTAAGTATTTATTCACAAGGTGTAGAGCGTCAAGAAGCAGTAGCACAAGCTAGATTTTTAATAACGCGTTTAAGTAAAGAATTGCGTCATGCAACGCCAAACTCATTGAGACTAACTTGCGATAACAGTACCGGTGGAGCATGCAGTACTCAACAATGCCTTGAGTTTACGCCATTTTTATCTGCGACCCATTACACGAATTACTTGCCTACAACGTCACCATTTAATGTTACCGCTGTCGATTTCGAACTAAATAATTTAACGGAACCTCAAGTTGGCGATTGGGCTACTGTGTATCCGTTAAATAGCGCAGATATATACAACGAGAATAACGACAAGCGTTTACAAGTATCAGCATTTACTAATTCGACAAGTAGTGCAATCGACCAATGGCAATTTAGCAAAGCATTTGCTGAAGAATCACCTAGTAAACGACTTTATTTACTAGATGAGCCTGTTAGCTTTTGCATTGAAGGCAACAGCTTATATCGATATACAAATTATGACTTTAATGTAAACCAGCTTAATGCAGTTGGCTTACAAATAACGAGTGGTGTGAAGCGAGATTTATTGGGTATTTATATAGCAAATGATCTAGCAAATACTTTATTTTTTACGTTAGATAAATTGGCTTTACAACGAAACTCAGTTTTAAATATCCATGCACAAATGGTATTTAATGACACGGAAGTAATGAATTTTAACCATGAGGTACATGTCCCCAATGTACCTTAAAAAAAAGACTCCGATTAAAAATATGCCACACAGGCAAAAAGGTAATTTAATAATTGTCTCTTTGGTGATCATTGTTGCCTTATTGGCGCTTGGGTTAGCTTTAGTTAAAGTGCTTTCAGGTGCTTCTCAACAGAATACGATTGAATATTACGGTGCACGCGCTTTTATGGCTGCGCAAAGTGGTATCGAAAGTGGTTTAGTAGATCTATTCCCACTTAATAGTGCAGCCCAAAATTGTGCAGCGGTGACTTCAAACTTAACCTTTGAAACAAGCTATTTAGAGTTTTGCACTGTATCGGTCAGCTGTAGTGAGTATATAGGCTTGCCCGATACTAGCTCGCGCTCCGGCACTGTTAATATATACTATTTACAGAGCTCTGCTATATGCGCAGCAAATGATTGCGCTATTGGTGACTCTTGTCGAAAAGACTATTGGCAAACACAAAGAACACTCAGTGTTGAGGCAAAAACCCTACCATGATAAAAAATATATTATTGCTTATTTTTTTCATAACTTTGTTGTTTTGCAATAAAGTCTTTGCTGTTATACCTAAAATTGAAGGTCGTTATATTGAATTGCAAAATACGTATACATCACCAGTTTGGACAAAAATAAATTTTCAGCAACAATATATAACACCGCCAGCCGTTTTTATGCTTTCAACCAACCAAGGTGGCAACCCTGCAATTGTAAGGGTAAGAAATATAACTACAACAGGGTTTGAGGCGCTTCCTTTGGAGCCATCAGGAGAAGATGGTGGTCATATTAATATGGGGGCTCATTATTTAGCTGTTGAGTATGGAGTGCATGAATTTCCTGATGGGACGATAATGGAAGTGGGTAGTACTGATTTGCAATTAGAGCTTCAGTATGGAGCTAAGTCAGGTTTTTCACCATTTACTCCTACAGGATATAAATCACTGCTTTTTGCTCAACCTTTTACACAGCGACCTAATTTCTTTCATTCATTGCAAACACTTAATAGTGTTGATAGCAACCCACCAAACAATGCTTTGATACCATTTTTAACTATAGCCGTAGAAACGGGGTCTTTATCTGCTAATGGCGTAAATATAGCGCTAGAGGCATCTGAAACTGAATTTGGTTTAGTTAACAGTGAAACCGTTGCTTATTTAGCTGTTGAGCCTGGTTTTGATAGGGCATTTACTGACGATAATGGGGTCGAGGTAACTTGGGAAAGCTTCTTTACTGGCTTTGCCGTAGATGGTTGGACTGATGGCTGTAATTACTTTAGTTTTACTAACAACTTTTTAGTGGCTCCTTTAGTTGTGGCAAGTAAAAATTCACGTGTAGGGACTGATGGTGGCTGGCTACGTAGTTGTAATTTAAGAACTGATCGTTTGGGGCTGGTGGTTGACGAGGATCGCGACGGAGATAACGAACGAACTCACCCAAATGAAGAAGCATCTATACTGGCTATGACCAGTACATTTGTTTCTAATGGCGATATTTTAAGTTGTGATACATTATTTCCTGGAGCGCTTTCTACCTATGATAATGGTGAAATTCAATTGGTTCAGGGTGTTGAAGTAACAGATAACAATGCACAATTTGTTACAACAACGAGTTTAATTTCAACAGCATTGACTAACCCTCCTTTATGTAATGGACAGGAGTGTGCAGCAAGCGGTAATAATTCATTAGAACCAAGCCAAGCGGCGCAAGTCCCTACGGTACCTAATGATGGGAGCTCTACAGGACCTGTACCAACGTCATTAGCTGGTGACTATTTTTATGATGAGTTACAACTGAGCATGCTTGAGACCGAATACAGAGTTACAGCGCCTACACGTATTTTTTTAAAAGACACTACATCATTACTATCAACATCATTTTTAAATATAGGTCAAACTAATATAGTTCTTGAAGCAGATGCCTATTTAGCTATTTATGTTGATGGCGCTGTTGCTATTGCAGCTGATGCTAATATTTCTGCTTATATTGTTGCCACTGGTGAAGTGAGAATTGCACAAAATGTAACATACCAAGGCTCTATTACATCAGGTACTCAAATTATTACCGAAGGAAGTTCAACGTTTGATGCTTTACCTGTACCTGATAGTATTCCTGGCTTGTGTGGTATTTACACTCCCGTTTTATTAGATCATTATCGAATTACAATGAGTGATAATAAAGGACTCACTTGCCAAGCAAAAGAAATGACCTTAACAGCCTGTGCAAACGATGCATGTAGCATATTGTTTGATGAGCCATCAAGTTTAGATTTATCTCCTGATAATAGTGGTCAGCAAAGTTGGGTAACTGGGGAGAACATCAGTTTTACAGGCTCGGCTCCAATCGACTTTGCTAAGCGTACAACCGGTACTGCTACATTTGGCTTTAATACTGCCGATCCTTCTGCGCCTATACGCTGTTACATTGGTGGTAATAACGTGGGTTTGAGTGGGTGTAAGGTAACGTTTTCTGATGCTGGATTTATTTTTACAAACGATACCAATAATAGTACAACAATCCCAACTCAGTTATCAGGTAAACCCTCAGATACAGGCTTTAATGCCAAAGCGCTTTCGATTCAGGCTGTAAAAACTAACACCACAACCGGTGCGTGTGATGCTGCGTTTCCTGTCGGTGCCGATGTTTCTTTAGAACTTGCTTATACGTGCAGTGCAGGGGCGAGCTGTTCTGACCCTATACAGCTTGAGAACAACAACAATACATATAATGTTGAGCAAGCCTATCAATCATTTCCACTGAGGTTTGATGATGACTCTAAAGCACAGATTGTTATTAATTATCCGGATGCAGCCAAGCTTAGTCTTAATGCAAAAACTAATTTAATTTTAGACCCCGTTACTAACTTATCGGTTAATTTAGAAGGTAGTTCTAATGAATATGTTGTGAAACCATTTGGGCTTGCGATGGATTTGCCCAGTGATGGTTTTGCAGCTGATGCAAGTGGAAGTCTGTTTAGATTAACGGGTGAGTCATTTGATTTAAAAATGAATGCAGTGCAATGGGAAGCCGGGCAAGATAACGACAATGACGGTTATCCTGACGATTACAGTAGTATTACCAATAATACGATAGCTAAGCATTTTATTTCAGAGCAACCATTCGTTGAAGCAGTACTTAATGCACCGACGCCAGGCACAGCCGGTACGTTAGAAGTAATTAGCACCAGTGCATTTAGTGACACCGGTAACTTAAGTGAATCAATTTCACAATATAGTTATGACCAAGTCGGTATTATTGATTTAACTGCGGGGCTTGTAGATGCTGATTATTTTGGTGCAGGCGATGTAAGAGGAGAAATATATAACGTTGGTCGTTTTGCTCCTTCACAATTTCAAGTAATAGCTATTCAGGCGAATGCCCAATGTACGCAATATGGTAGTAATTTAACCTACCTAGAGCAGCCTTTTGAATTAGCTTTTACGGTACAAGCGCAAAATCATAAAAATGAGTTAATGGGTAATTATAAAAACGGGTTTGATAAATCGACAGTACAAGTTAATGCAGAAAATAATGAAGTCAGTAATTATGCGCCGGCTACCGACTTTAGCAGTCGCTTAGTTAATCTTGGATCAAATAGTTGGAGTGATCAAAATGACGGGCAATGGCAATTAAACCAAGTTGATACCACGCTAAAAAGGCTTGGAGTTGATCAACCAGATGGACCTTTTTCTATGGTTAACTTAATGGCTACGCTTACTGATATTGAAGGTGCTACATTAATTGATGCTAATGACAAACCTAATACACAAAATACCTGCGCAGCTAATTGTAATAGTGTGCGTTTAAATAGCGTACCAATTGACTTTAGATTTGGACGATTAGTACTTAGTAATAACGCAGGGTCGGATCTCGATTCTTTACTTATACCTATGCAAGCTCAATATTGGGATGGCAACGGGTTTGTAATTAATAATGAAGATAACTGTAGCGTGTTCGATCATACAAAGTTAAGTCAAATATCCCCCGCATCACCTGTATTAGCATATGAATATGGAAATGGTTCATCGGGAGAGCTCGAAGCTGGGGGTTACCCCGCTGATAATGGCATTTATGCTCAAGCAAATGGGTCAGGAGAATTTACGCTGGAATATAATACACTAGACTGGTTAAAGTGGGATTGGCAAGGAGATGAATCTCAGCTTGATCCTCGCACTATTTTACAATTCGGTCGCTTTAGAGGAAATGATCGGGTTATTTACTGGCGTGAAACACGTGAATAGTTGTAAACTAAGATAATAATTGAACAAAGCTTGTGTTTTGTGCTTCAAGTACATAGCATACGGGTTTGATTATAAAAATAATAACGACCAAATAATTGCCGCTTTTTGGGACTGGAATATATGCGAATTGCTTCTTTATCTCTTTTAATTTCAGCTAGTTTGATAGCTAGTAGTGCATTTGCACAAGACACTGCTACTGTGACTGGAATTGATTCAGAGATTAGTATTAAACAAACAGAATACGATAACTCGACAAGAATACTTGATAAACACTTAAAAGAAGAAAGTCAGTTACAAAACCAACTGGAATTACTTCGTTCTCGTTCTACTGAGCTAGATAAAGAAAAAAACCAAGCCCTTGATGCGATGAATGAAATGTATCGCCGATTAATCGACGATCCTACGCTTGATATTAGTACGGCTCAATCGCGTTATCAAAAAGCGGTGGCCGATCACAAGCAAAATAAAGATGATATTTCTATGCAGTTGGCGGCAATTGCATCCCACCGTAAAGATATTGAACAGATTCGTGTTGCCAAACATACACTTTTAAATACTTTAGAAACCTTAAAAGAGCAATTAACAACGGCTCGCGTTGAGCGTTTGCGTAACGAGTTTACCCGAGAAGGTGCACTTGAAGTTAATCACACAATAAATTGTAAGCGTACAGAAACACTTGCAGCATGTGAGCAACGCGGTCAGCAAATGGGTTTACAAAAAGCGACCAAACGCTTTGTAGACCAAATTTTTGCAAACTTAACTGAAGAGCGTTTAGTAGAGCCAAAGCGTAATATGGCCGGCGCGCAAGTACAAATTTTAAGTAGCCACGTAGTAAATAGTGCTTTTAGTGGACAAGGTAATTACAACGTTAATCTAAGCGTAACAATGCGTGGTGAAGTTAATAGCAGCCGCTTATGTAGCTTATTAAGTGTTGATAATCGCTATTGTTCTGAATATGGAACTCCACTGGCAACTACATATCAGCCTTCGTACAATAATACTTATTCTGATAGTCAGTTAACATTCAGTAATAACGCGGATAATACCGACACGGTATCTGTATCTCGTTTAAATAAGCAGCCTATACGTGATTACTCAGTAAAAAAAGCATCAGCGGAAAGAGATTATCCAGTAATATTGAACAAGGATAAATACGAGTCTGTTGAGCTTACATTACGTTCGAATGTATATGATGATGAAGTGTTTATTGATGGTGTAAGCTTTGGCTCAACACGTTTAATAACTCGCTTACCAAGCGGTGTTCATAACATTGAAATTCGTAAGTTAGGTTATAAACCTTATCAAGCTCGTATAGATTTGACTAAGGCACAAACCATTCACGCAAACTTAGTAAAAAAGTCTGAGTCGATTGCTGCACCGACGTACACTCGTGAGCAACCAAAAGTTGAAACTCGCCAGGTGAGCCAAAACGTTATTGTTTCAAGCACAAATGTTGAAACACCTGTTGTTGTTATTCCTGCTGGTAAGTTCAAAATGGGTGACATTAATGGCAATGGTCTGGCTAATGAACGTCCTGTTATTGAAAAGGCGATAGCAAATTCATTTGCTATGCAAAGCAAAGAAGTGACAGTGGGTGCATACGAAAAATTCGTATCAAACACTGGTTATAAAACGCAAGCAGAGCAAAGTAAAGGGTGTGCGTATTATTTAAATGGTGAGCCTGTATGGGAAAACGATTTAAATTGGCGTAATCCTGGTTTTGAACAAAGTAATGATTTTCCGGCTGTATGTTTAACCTATAATGATGCTAAAGCATATGCTGAGTGGTTATCTGGTCAAACAGGGCAGCAATTTCGTTTACCAAGTGAAGTTGAGTGGGAATACGCAGCACGCGCAGGAACTGAAACTGAGTACCCTTGGGGTAACGAAATTGGTAAAAATTTAGCTAACTGTGGTTGGTGTGGTAGCGAATGGTCAAACAAACGTGCAGCGCCTGTTGGTTCTTTTTCTCCTAATGCATTTGGATTATACGATACCGTAGGCAATGTGTGGGAATGGACCGATAAAAAATCAGGTGAGTCTGATGTTGCAGTAAGAGGTGGAGCCTGGAATTTTGCCCCAAGTCTTGCTCGTGCGTCAACGCGTTTAATTTTAGCGCCTGATTTTAGATCTAACTACATTGGTTTTCGCTTAGTACGCGAACGATAATATTTAGTAAGGAAGCTTAATAGCTTCCTTTTTCAAAATTAACAAAGGCAGCTGTACTTCACATTGCTCAACTAACTAAGCATGTTGAAGTGAAGCAGCTAACATAAGAACGTATTTCTAAGGTCATCCAGCCTCATGTTTAAAAAACTCCGTGGTATTTTTTCTAACGATCTATCGATCGACTTGGGTACAGCCAATACCCTAATTTATGTAAAAGACGAAGGCATTGTATTAAATGAACCTTCAGTAGTTGCTATACGCCAAGAGCGTGCTGGTGGACCTAAAAGTGTTGCATCTGTAGGTACAGAAGCAAAACTTATGTTGGGTCGTACGCCTGGCAATATAAAAGCAATTCGTCCAATGAAAGACGGTGTTATCGCTGACTTTTTTGTAACCGAAAAAATGTTACAACACTTTATTAAGCAAGTGCATAACAACAACTTTATGCGCCCAAGCCCACGAGTACTAATTTGTGTACCATGTGGTGCAACTCAAGTAGAAAAACGTGCAATACGTGAATCTGCAATGGGTGCCGGTGCGCGTGAAGTTTACCTAATTGAAGAACCAATGGCAGCAGCAATTGGTGCAGGCTTACCAGTATCAGAAGCAACTGGCTCAATGGTTGTTGATATTGGTGGTGGTACAACTGAAGTTGCTATTATTTCACTTAACGGTGTTGTTTACTCTTCTTCGGTACGTATTGGTGGCGATAAGTTTGATGAAGCTATTATCAATTATGTACGTCGTAACTTTGGTAGTTTAATTGGTGAAGCAACCGCTGAAAATATTAAACATCAAATCGGTTCTGCATTTAAAACAGATGAACCAATCGAAATTGAAGTACGTGGTCGTAACCTTGCAGAAGGTGTTCCGCGTTCATTTATGCTTAACTCACATGAGATTTTAGAAGCATTACAAGAACCACTAATGGGTATTGTAAGTGCGGTTATGGTTGCACTTGAGCAGTCACCACCAGAGCTTGCATCTGACATTTCTGCTCACGGTATGGTACTTACTGGCGGCGGTGCATTATTAAAAGATTTAGATCGTTTATTAATGGAAGAAACGGGTATTCCTGTTGTTGTTGCCGACGATCCGCTTACATGTGTTGCACGTGGTGGCGGTAAAGCACTTGAGATGATTGATGTTCACGGTGGTGACGTTTTTAGTTACGACTAATGAAATTAATGTTTGGAAGAACTGTATCCTTGCAGCTGCGACTTTTTGTCGCAGTGTTTTTGAGTATCGCACTCATAGCCGCAGACAGGTACACACAAGGTGGTACGGTTGTTCGTACCAGCCTAAACACCCTCGTAAGCCCATTAATTTACGTTGCTAATTTACCCTACGAGTTATTCAGCTTAAGCGCTAAAAGTTTACATACACGTGATCAACTCCTTACTGAAAATGAGGCGCTTAAAAAGAAGCAAATGCTACAAAGCGAGCAACTTCAGCAGTATCAATTTCTAGCCAGAGAAAATCAAAAACTTCGTGCTTTGCTCGGCTCATCTGCAAAACAACCTAATCGTAAAATTATTGCACAGGTACTCTCCGTTCATTCTAATCCGTATAGCCATCAGGTTGTTATTAATCGTGGCACAACAGATGGACTTAGCGAAGGGCAGGCTGTTATTGACGAAATGGGGGTTGTAGGGCAGCTCACTAAAGTTGGCTCAACAACATCTCGTGTTTTATTAATGACCGATACAACACATGCAACACCAGTGCGTATTTTACGAAATGATGTGCGAACAGTGGTTGAAGGGATTGGTAAAATTAATGTAGTTAAGCTCTCGCATGTACCTCATAGCTTAGATGTTCGTATTGGCGATATATTAGTAACATCAGGGCTCGGGGGCACTTTTCCTGAGGGTTACCCGGTAGCTGTTGTTACTGAGATTAATCGTGATGAAGGGCGTCCTTTTGCACAAGTTTACGCAGAGCCTATTGCGCAGTTAGACCGTATTCGCTTATTAGTTATTTTATGGCGAAATCAACAGGAGCGCTTAAACAATGATTAGTCGTTATTCATTGTTAATTGCACTAAGCATATTTCTTGCACTGGTAATGGCATTAATGCCGTTACCATTTTCGTTCGAACCATTTAGACCGGATTGGGTATTGCTGGTATTAATGTATTGGTCACTTGCAGTGCCGCATCGTATAAATATTGGTACAGCGTGGGTGGTGGGTTTATTAATCGACCTAGCATCGGGTTCACCGCTTGGAGTTAACTCACTTACTTACTCAATTTGTATTTTTGTAACGGCAAGTAATTTTCAAAAAATTCGCAACTTTTCGCTTTGGCAACAAAGCTTATTAATTGGCTTATTTTTAACGTTATATCATTTAATGCAATTTTGGTTAAATCACTTTTTGCTTGGTGTTTACTTTAATCCACAATATTTATGGCCTGTTTTAACCGGTACGTTAAGTTGGGTTTGGTTGTTTTTATTACTTCGTAAATATCGCAGACATTTTAGGATCAGGTAAATGACAACCTCAGTATATTTGGCTTCTGCCTCTCCTCGCCGCAAAGAGCTACTAACTCAGTTAGGTATCGAGTTTTCACAATTTAGTGTTGATGCTGATGAAAGCCAATATCCAAATGAGCCCCCGTATGAGTATGTAGAACGCTTAGCGCGTTTAAAAGCATGCTCTGGCGTTGAGCTCGGTTATACAGACCGTCCTGTGCTTGGTAGTGATACTGTAGTGGTTATAGATAACCAATCACTTTGTAAACCTCGTGACGAAGCCGATTTTACGCATACCTTAAAGCGTTTGTCGGGTAATACGCACCAAGTATTAACGGCAGTTGCTTTTGCGACACAAGAAAAAGTATTGAGTTGCGTTGTAAGTACAGATGTTACTTTTAAAACTCTCACAGATGAAGAAATAAAAGCCTATTGGCAAAGTGGAGAACCACAAGATAAAGCCGGTGGTTATGGCATTCAAGGCTTAGGCGGACGTTTTGTTACTCATATTTCGGGTAGCTATTTTTCCGTTGTAGGCTTACCTTTGTATGAGACCGAACAATTATTAAAAACATTCTTAAGAAGGTAACATGAGTACAGAATTACTAATAAATGTCACGCCAAGTGAAAGCCGTGTTGCCCTAATAGAAAACGGTGTACTACAAGAAATTCAGCTAGAGCGAATTGGTAACCTAGGTATTGTGGGTAATATCTATCTAGGAAAAATAAGCCGAGTTCTGCCGGGTATGCAAGCTGCTTTTGTAGATATAGGTCTTGAAAAAGCGGCATTTTTGCATGCATCAGATATTGTAAATAGTGCATCAATTGTTGAAGGCGTAGACGACGTTCCAATAAAAAAAGTACAAGATATTCGTGAACTTGTTCGCCAAGGTCAATACATTATGGTGCAAGTGGTTAAAGATCCACTTGGTACTAAAGGTGCAAGACTTACCACCGACATTACAATACCTTCTCGCTATTTAGTTTTTATGCCAGATGCGACCCATGTAGGGGTTAGTCAGCGCATTGAAACTGAAGAAGAACGTTCTCGTCTTAAAAAAATAGTCGCTGAGTATGGCGATGAAAACGGCAGCTTTATCGTGCGTACCGCAGCTGAGGGCGCAAGTGAAGCTGAATTACGACACGATGCTGGATTTTTAAGAAAGTTATGGGAAAAAATAACATCTCGCCGTAAAAAAACAAGTAAAGCGAGTATATTACATGAAGACCTAACACTTGCCTTTAGAACCCTACGTGATTACGTAGGAGAAGACATGGAGCGTATTCGTGTTGACTCAAAGCTTACTCATGAAGAGCTAAAGTTATTTACAGAAGAATTTGTTCCACAGCTTTCTCAGGTTTTAGAATACTATCCTGGCGAGCGACCTATATTTGATCTATTTGATGTTGAAAATGAAATTCAAAAAGCATTACATCGTAAAGTCACGTTAAAGTCGGGTGGTTATATAATTATTGACCAGACCGAAGCGATGACCACTGTTGATGTAAATACAGGTGCTTTTGTTGGGCATCGAAACTTAGAAGAAACAATTTTTAATACCAATGTAGAAGCTACTTCTGCAATTGCTCGTCAACTGAGGTTACGTAATTTAGGCGGTATTATTATTATCGACTTTATCGATATGATAAGTGAAGATCATAAGCGTCGTGTATTACACTCACTTGAATCTGCTTTAGCAAAGGATCGTACTAAAACTAATATAAATGGGCTTTCAGCGCTTGGTTTAGTTGAAATGACGCGTAAACGTACGCGCGAAAGCTTAGAGCATATTTTATGTGATGTGTGCCCAGCATGTTCTGGTCGTGGCTCGCAAAAAACGGTTGAGACGGTTTGTTACGAAATACTACGTGAAATAGTACGTGTTAATCGTGCTTATGCTGCCGACAAGTTTATGGTGTATGCAGCGCCTGCGGTAAGTGAAGCCTTACTTAATGATGAGTATCATAATCTTGCTGAGCTTGAACTATTCATCGGTAAACAAGTCAATATTCAAACAGAGAGTTTATACAGCCAAGAACAGTTTGATGTGGTAATGATGTAATGACGGTAAAAGCGGCCTGTTTTTTTTGTTTTAGAAAGTTATGGCAAACCTGCGCCATAGTTTTGGTATTACTGGCCGTTATTGTTTCAATTTTGAAATACACCCTTCCATATGTAAACGATTACAAAGGCGATATAGAAACTTACCTACATGATAAGTTTGCAGTAAGTCTTTCAATTGGCGCAATTTCGGCTAATTGGCAAGGTAATGGTCCTTCTTTAGTACTTGAAGATTTATCCTTTAAAGATAACGAAACAGCTCCTATTTCGCTCACCATAGCTAAAACAAGCTTAGAACTAAACTTATGGGAAAGCTTAAAAACGCTGCAGTTAAAATCTAATTACTTTGTTATTAATGGTTTTCATACCAGTGTGAATGTTGATAATTTGTTTAATGGTGATGATAAAGGTGAGGTTTCGTTTGAACAAAAAGAGCTAATCGAAGGGCTTTTTTTAGGTGAAACGGGTCATTTTGCAATAGAAAATTCCAGTATTAACTTTATATTAGAAGATGGTACAGAGCGAAAATTACTGCTTAAAAATATTATTTGGCAAAATGAAGAAGAACAGCATTTAGGCAGTGGTGAATTGGCACTGCCAGGTATTTCAGTTGGTAATTTTGACGCCCGTATAGCGCTTACAGGTAAAACTATAGAGCAAGTCGCTGGCGATATGTATGTGCAAGCTAATAAAGTTGATGTATCTAACTGGTTAGCTCAATACATCAGTACTGAAAAACAACAATTACGTAGCGATATAAACTTACAGGCGTGGTTAAAGCTAGAAAAAGGCTTAGTAAGTGATATAAAAATGCAGTGGTTACCAAGTTTTGTTCGCTGGCAACATGATACTCAAGAACAAAGCGTTAGTTTAAGCGAAGGTGGTTTTCACTTATACCCAGAACAAAAAGGTTGGCACTTAAAAAGTACCGGCTTAACGTTTAATAGCAACGATAAGGCATGGCCAAGTTTAGAGTTTGAGGCAAAAATAGGCGCTCAAAGTAAGATATGGTTGCAACAGGTTGATTTAGAACTTCTTAGTAATTTAGCCGCCTTAAGTAATTTTGATGGTTTAGACCCCTTTTTAGCTCGAGCTCCTAGCGGGCAAATTAAACAAGCTTACTTAAGCTTCACTAACCCCGAGCAATGGCAGTTATGGTTTGACGCTAATAATATTGGCTGGCAAGAACTAAATTCAATACCAGCAGCGCAAGCACTGCGCGTAGATGGCTTAATGAATCAAGGCCGTGGTCGTATCTCGTTATTTGGTGAAAACGGCACATTTGTTACCGGCGAAAGCTTTAGTCACGATATAGATTATAACCAACTTAATATAGATTTAGATTTAGCAAAACAAGACGATGGCTGGCATGTTAGCAGCGATGATATCTGGTTTGATAATAACGATATAACGTTTGCTGGAGAAATGCAGCTTAGCTTAGGTGATAGCCCACGCCTTGATTTATACGCAGAGACGTTCATTCCCGATGTAAGTATTTTAGGGCGTTATTTACCTTTAAAAATAATGACCCCAAAGCTGGTGACTTATTTAAATGGTGCAATTAAAGGTGGTGAAGTTTCTAAAGCACAAGTGTTGTTTTCAGGTCCACTTTCGGGATTTCCATTTACTGATAACTCAGGGCAATTTGATTTTGTTGCGCAAATCGATAATGCAGCATATCAATTTGATCCAGACTGGCCGACAGTCACTGATGCAGACTTGCAATTACACTTTTCAAATGAACGAATGGATATATATAGCCAAAAAGGCAAGCTCGTAAATTTAGACATTGGTAGTGGTATAAAGGTAAGCATTGCTGACTTAATGAGTGCAGATGAATTAATTGTACAAATAGATAAAAAAATACCGATGGAAAAGCTGCATGATTTTTTTACAGCTACCCCCCTTGCTAAACCTCTAGCTAACATTTTTAATGTTGTGCAAATAAAAGGGGAAGCAAATGCCAATATAGAATTATTAGTTGGCTCTAAATTTAAAGGCGGAGCAAGTGTAAGTGGCGTATTAGGCTTAACAGAACTCCCTGTTTATATAGCCAGTCCTGGTATTCAACTAGACAACTTTACTGGTGAACTGCATTTCGAAAACGATAATATAACCCTTAAAAATACCACTGCAACTTGGTTGGGTATGCCGCTTAATATTGATTACAATAGTAAAAGTAATAATAAAGACTACCAAGCAAATATTGATATAAATGCACAACTAGATGCCGAAACTCTTATCGATAATGCTCAAGGTATTTTAAATAACTATTTAAGCGGGCAAACTAATGTTGATATTGGTTTAGTGCTTAATTTTACCGAGCAAGGCTTTAATTATCGAGCTAAGGTCGCTTCGCCTTTAATTGGTTTAGTAAGTAATTTACCGGCACCTTATAGTAAAAGTAGTGAGCAAGTATGGCCCCTTGATGCCTTAATACAAGGTGATGAAATTTCTAACTTAGTTACTGCAAATGCTAACCAGCAGTTCTACTTTAATGCGATTTTAGAAAATGGTAAGCAGCAATTTAGTAATGTGCACTTTGTGCTTGGAAAGCAGGATTTAGGGCTTAACCCAAAAGATTTAAGCGTTAGCATTAACCTTGAAAAAACAGAACTGGTGCCTTGGTTTGATCTAATTAATCAAATTATTAATACAGCTAAAGCAAACCCTAATAAAAAGTCAAAAGGCATTATGCCGCCACTTAGCGAAGTAGTAGCAAGCATTGATACGCTGAATGCGAGTAATGTTGTATTTAACGACTTTGAAATGCGCTTAACGCCGGTACAAAATGACTTATATTTAAAGCTTAATGCTAAAGAGTTGCGAGCAAGTGTGTTTATTCCTTCATCGCAGCCGACCCAACCAATTCGTATCAGCAGCGATTACTTAAGACTTAACTTTATTGAGCCACCAGCACAAAAATTAGAAGTAACAGATATCCTTCCTGCTAAAGATCTAAGTTGGTTAACTAAAGTACCAGCAATAGAATTTGAATGTGCAGACTGTAAGGTAGCAAATTATCAATTAGGTAAAGTGAGCGCCTCAGTATTGAGTGACAGTAAACGTTTTATTATTTCGCAATTAGTTATTGATAAAGGCGATCATGTTTTACGCACCAAAGGCGATTGGCAAAATGGTGTAACAGAACTAAGCGGTAATCTTAAAAGTGAAGATATTGGAGCATTGTTTAATGAGTTTGATTTAACCACCGCGATTAAAGATTCTAAAGCCAACATTAATTATAATCTGACGTGGAAAGCTGCACCTTATGACTTTGATGTACCAAGCTTAAGTGGCACTGTTGATTGGGATTTAGGCGAAGGGCACTTGACTGAAGTAAGTGATGGCGGTGCGCGGGTATTTTCTTTACTGAGTCTAGATTCGCTAGTACGTAAGCTAAAACTCGATTTTAGAGATGTGTTCTCAAAAGGATTTTTTTACAACAGCATGCAAGGCTCAATGCAGCTAGAAAATGGTATTGCTTACACTAAAGATACTAAAATGGATGGCGTACCAGCCGATTTAACTATTAAAGGTTATGCAAATTTAAACACACTTGATATAGATTATGATCTTGCTGTGGCGCCGCAGGTAACGTCAAGTATTCCAGTTATTGTTGCGTGGATGGTAAATCCTGTAACAGGGCTTGCCGCATTAGCTCTGGATAAGGTTATTCATTCAGCTCGGGTGATCTCAGAGATCAACTTTAAAGTAACAGGAAAAATGAACGATCCTATCGTTCAAGAGCTTGATAGAAAAAGTCGAGAAGTTACGCTGCCCCAAGCCGCGCAAAATCAGCCACAAGCATCAGCAGAGTCAAAGTTTAAAAATGCGGGCGTTACGGTAACACAATGAGTAAGGCTAGTAGTGTAGTTGCACCAACAATAATTGCTCTGCAAATGTGTTCTAAGTTAAACGCAGATGAAAATATTGAAGAACTTAAGCTTGCACTTCAAACCTTACCAACAACACGCCCAATGTTAGTGTGTTTACCCGAAGCTTTTTTAGTCTTTAGTAAAAGTGGCAGCGATACGCTTTTAGTTGCCAAACGCATTGAGCAATACAAACAGCAATTAAGTGAACTGTGCAAACACCATAATATTTGGTTAAGCGCAGGAACAATCCCTGAGCTTCATAATAACAATAAATATTACGCTGCGTCGCATCTATATAATAACCAAGGCGAGCTTGTTGCCTCTTACAACAAAATACATCTATTTGACGTAAATGTAGACGATACAACAGGAAGCTACCGCGAGTCAGACTTTACCCAAGCAGGTAAGGAAGTAATTGTTGTAGACACTCCCTTTGGTAAAATTGGCTTAACAGTATGTTATGATCTGCGCTTTAGTGGCTTATTTAATGAGTTAGTGCGCCAAGGAGCTGAAATTATATTAGTGCCCAGCGCATTTACCGTCGTAACAGGGCAAGCGCATTGGCAGCCATTATTAACTGCTCGCGCAATTGAAACGCAATGCTATATAGTAGCGGCAGCCCAGCACGGTACACATGAAAATGGCCGACAAACTTACGGTCACAGTATTATTATTTCACCTTGGGGTAACACCCTTGCTGAATTGCCAATAGGCACCGGTTTTATAAGCTGCAACGCAGATTTAAACCAGTTACACAAAATTAGACGAGATATGCCTGTGCAATCTCATCAACGATTTAGAGAGCATTTATTATGAATTCGGTTGAACAGCATTTATTACACGACAGCCAGCTAAATCGAGACGAACTCGAAAAAACGCTTGCCTACATTCACCAACATAAAGTGGACTATGCCGATTTATACTTTCAATCAAGCCATCATGAATCGTGGGTGCTTGAAGACGGCTTAGTTAAAGAAGGTTCTTATAATGTTGAGCGCGGCGTTGGCGTACGTGCTGTAAGTGGTGAAAAAACAGGTTTTTCTTACTCTGATGCAATCAACCTTGAAGCGCTAAATAAAGCAGCAACAGCTGCACGTAGCATTGCCGATGCTGGCGAAGATAGAGCGATTAAAGTATTTAGCGATGTTAAAGCTAAAGAGCAGTTTGCACCGCATCAACCAATTTCGAGCATGAGCGATACAGACAAAGTTAACTTATTACGCGAACTTGAAAATTATATTCGAGAGTTAGCACCAGACGCAGAACAAGTAATTAGTTCAATGTCGGCCGTATACGAAGAAGTATTAATAGCAGCCAGCGACGGTACTTTTGCTACTGATATTCGACCACTTATTCGCTTAAACTGTTCGGTATTACTTGAAAAAAATGGCCGCCGTGAACGTGGCGGTGCAGGTGGTGGTGCTCGTTTAGATTATGGCTATTTTAAAGAGCTTGTTGACGGTAAGCCGCGCTGGATGGAATTTGCTGAGGAAGCTGTTCGTCAAGCTAAAGTAAACCTAGAAGCGATTGATGCACCAGCAGGTACAATGGAAGTTGTGCTTGGAAATGGTTGGCCTGGCGTGCTTTTACATGAAGCAGTAGGGCACGGTTTAGAAGGTGACTTTAATCGTAAAGGCGCGTCTGCATTTAGCGGTAAAGTTGGTCAAAAAGTAGCGTCTGAGCTGTGTACCGTTGTTGATGATGGCACAATGGCTGATCGTCGTGGTTCACTCAACGTAGATGATGAAGGTACCCCAGCAGCTTACAATGTACTTATCGAAAACGGTATTCTAAAAGGTTACATGCAAGATAAGCTAAACGCACGTTTAATGGGAGTAAGCCCTACTGGTAACGCACGTCGTGAGTCTTACGCACATTTGCCTATGCCACGCATGACTAACACTTATATGTTGGGCGGAGAGCATAGCCAAGCCGATATTATCAGCAGCGTTAAAAAGGGTGTGTTTGCTCCAAACTTTGGCGGCGGACAAGTTGATATTACGTCTGGCAAATTTGTATTTAGTGCATCAGAAGCGTATTTAATCGAAAACGGTAAAATTACTCAGCCAATTAAGGGCGCTACGCTAATTGGTAATGGTCCTGAAGTAATGCAACAAATATCAATGGTAGGTAATGATTTAGCGCTTGATAAAGGCGTGGGTGTTTGTGGTAAAGATGGTCAAAGTGTACCGGTAGGCGTAGGTCAGCCAAGTTTAAAAATTGATAAACTAACGGTAGGCGGTACGGCTTAAATATTACTCAAGCGCGAAGTGAATTAACACCTACGTGCTTGATGTTTATTATAGGTGAGGTTTTACACCTCGCTTTTTACTTTTAAGCTGGACTTTAGGTGCGAAGTAAATTCGCACCTATGTGCTTGATGTTTATTGTAGGTGAGGTTTTACACCTCGCCTTTTATTTTTAAAAGCGGGACTCTATACGCGCGAAGTAAGTTCGCGTTTATAGGTTTGATATTTACTGTAGGTGAGGTTTTATACCTCGCTTTGTTTGCATTAAAGCTAAGTTACATTAGTGCGAAGTAAATTCGCACCTACAAGGTGGATATTTATCGTAGGTGAGGTTTACACGTCACTTGCATCCTCTTTATTTTTTTCAGCTTCTTTATACCATAACGCAAAAAAGCACTCTGTTAGCTTGTGCTCTATTTCAAGGGCTTTTTCTGTAGGGCAAAATAAGGTAAAACTCGCCTTAAACTCACCTAAATCGGTTGTGCCAAAATGTATTACAGGCTCAGGACCTGAAATTTTTGCATCTAATTTACGTTCAATCATTGAGTTGTATCGACTAGCTACTTCTTGAAATTCTTCACAGTAAAGTTTCGCTCTTTCAGTCAGCGTGTCATGAATCGGGTATGGATTAAAACTTTCTCTGCGTACAATAATAAAGTGATGAGTAACAAAGCGCTTAACAAAGTTTAGATTTTTTATTGAACTGGTGATCAGTTTGTTATTTGGAATGTAGATTGTTTTTCTTGAAAATTGATATGTGTGTATATCAATTTCATGCATGGTGGTTTTAATCCAATCGGTTTCAGCAACTTCACCAAAATAATCACCTACCTGAATCCAATCTCCTACTCTAAATGGTCGTGTTGTTACCAAGTAAAAAAAGCCAATAATACACTGAATAAATTCTCGGGTAGCAAGCACAATAGCCACTGCAAAAGCAGCGATAGATAATGCAAAGTTTTGAATCTCAGTTGACCATATAAACAGGAGCAACAAAACCATCGTAAAATTAATGAAGTGCTTTATATTGTGTGCAATGTAGCGGATATCTTTTTCTTTTTTTTCTGCACGATTCTTCGCTAATTTATCAACTAGCACCTTTAAGACGAATGCAATAGTAAGCATTACCAGTGAAAGAAGAAATGGGTGTAACAGTATATCTTTATTCATAATTTCCTAATGGCTATAACTTTATTAGAGTGTAGTTCTGTATTGAGTAGTGCACGAATATAGTCGCTAATTTAACATTAATATTAATAAAAAACCCCTAGATAATCTAATATCTAGGGGTTTTTTTAAACTACTAAATTGTAAACCTATCGCATCGTAACAAACTCTTCCGAGCCCGTTGGATGAAGGGCTACAGTCGCATCAAAGTCTGCTTTTGTTGCGCCCATTTTCATTGCCACAGCAAAGCCCTGAATCATTTCGTCGACTGCAAAACCAATACCGTGTAGACCCACTACTTTTTCGTCAGGACCTGCACATACAAGTTTCATTTTACAAGGCTGGCGATGCTTAGTTACAGCGGTATACATTGCTGTAAAACCAGATTGATAAATTTTTACGTTTTCTTCACCGTACTGAGAGATTGCTTCTTGCTCAGTTAAACCAATTGTACCAATAGGTGGATGACTAAATACAACAGTAGGAACCAAGCTGTAATCCATCTTTAAGTCATCTGGTAAGTCTTTATTAAATAAGCGCTCAGACAAAGTACGACCGGCTTTAACCGCCACAGGAGTAAGCTCAATACCACCTTCGATAATATCGCCCACAGCATAAACATTTTTAGCTGTAGTGTTTTGATACTCATCAACTTTTACAAAGCCGCTGCTGTTAACTTCAACGCCTGCTGCTGCTACGTTGATAGAATCTGTTGTTGGCTCACGACCAATTGCCCAAATAACCTGATCTACGTTATGGCTTTTGCCATTATCTAAATGTAGCGTTACTGAGCCATCGTCTTCTTTAACAAGTTTATGTGGTACAGAATGCGTGTGTAAGGTTGGTCCTTCTGTAGCCATAACCTCAACAAGTGTATCTATAATATATGGGTCAAAGCTGCGAAGTGGTGCGTGTTTACGCACGAATAAATGTGTTTCAGTGCCTAAACCTTGTAATACACCAGCAAGCTCAACTGCTATGTAGCCTGCGCCAATAACAGCAACACGTTTAGGTTGTTCTTTTAGCTCAAAAAAACCATTTGAGTCAATACCGTGCTCAGCACCCTCAATATTTGGAATGCTCGGACGACCGCCAACAGCTATCAACATATGATCGGCAGTATAATGCTCGCCATTTACTTCAACTGTTTTACTATCTACGAATTTAGCAAAGCCTTTAATTACTGTAACGCCATTACTAGCAAGACCGCTGTCGTAACCTTTATGAATGCGAGCGATATAGGCTTCACGACTTTCTACTAATTTACCCCAGTCAAAGCCTTTTACTTCAATATCAAAACCGTAATCTGGTGCATATAAATTAATAGCTTCAGCAACTTGAGCACCGTGCCACATTACTTTTTTAGGTACGCAACCTACGTTTACGCAAGTGCCACCCATGTGTTTTGCTTCAATAAGTGCTACTTTAGCGCCACGCATCGCAGCTCTATTTGCAGAGGCAATACCACCACTACCACCACCGATTGCAATATAATCAAAGTGTTGTGTCATTTTATGTCCTTAGGCGTTGAGTTTTATGCGTATTAGCATAACATTAAGTTTTAAAAATAAAGAGTGTTTAGGTGACCTATGTTTAGTAAAAAAACATTCGAATTTCTTGCTCAGCTTGATCAAAAGAATAATAGAGACTGGTTTAATGACCATAAATCACAGTATGAGGAATACGTAAGAGAGCCTGCTTTAGATTTCATTAGGCAAATGCAGGCTCCTTTAATGGGTATTTCTAGCCACTTTATAGCATCAGATAAAAAAGTGGGTGGCAGTTTAATGAGAATCCATAAAGACGCGCGTTTTAGTAAAGATAAGACACCGTACAAAATAAATGTAGGCATTCAATTTCGTCATTTTATGGGGAAAGACGTACACGCTCCGGGTTTTTACTTTCACTTAGCTAATGACGAGTGTTTTGTTGGGGCAGGTATTTGGCGTCCAGAATCAAAAGTACTTAATAATATTCGCCATTGCATTGATGAAAATCCAAATAGCTATAAAAAAGCAATTTTTAACGATCAATTTAAGTCTGTTTATGAAATGTCGGGTGAGTCATTAAAGCGCCCGCCACGTGGTTTTGAAAAAGAACATCCTTTAATAAATGAGCTAAAAAGAAAAGACTTTATAGCGATAAGCCCATTTACTCAAAAACAAGTATGCAGTAATAACTTAATTGATACGGTGCTAGAGCGTTATAAAGTTGCTGACCCACTTATGGGATATTTATGTTTTGCACTAGGGCAGCCATATTAAAATCATGTAACTTAAAAACGGTAGAGTTGTTTTTTTACTTTTAGACCCAATTTAAAATGTAATGCATTCACGCAAAGAGACTATTTATGAGCAACCCATTAATCGGCCTTGAAGGCTTACCACCATTTTCAAAAATAAAGCCAGAATATGTAGTGCCAGCACTTAAGCACGGTATTGAGCTTTGTCGTAAAGCGATTGACGATGTACTAGCCAAAAAATCGTACACGTGGAATGACCTAGTATTACCACTTGAAGAAGCTGACGATAAATTATCGCGACTATTTTCTCCTGTCTCACATTTAAATTCGGTAATGAACAACGACGAACTGCGTGAAGCTTACGAGCAGTGCTTGCCGCTTATTTCTGAGTACTCAACATTTGTAGGGCAACACCAAGGTTTATTTGAAGCATATAACGCACTTTATAATAGTGATGAATTTAAAACGTTAACCACTGCTCAACAAAAAAGTATTACTAATGCACTGCGTGATTTTAAATTGTCGGGTATTGCCTTAGCGCCAGAGCAACAAAAACGCTACGGTGAAATTAGCGTTCGCTTATCAGAGCTTGCTTCTAAATTTGGCAATAACGTAATGGATGCCACGCTTGCTTGGCATAAGCATATTACAGATGAAAGTGAACTTGCTGGCTTACCAGAATCTGCTTTAGCGCTTGCAGCAGATACTGCAAAAAATAGAGATCTAGAAGGTTGGGTTATCACACTCGACATTCCATCATATTTACCAATTATGACGTTTGCAGATAACCGAGAGCTTCGTAAAGAAACTTACACCGCGTTTTCTACTCGTGCCTCGGATCAAGGTCCTAATGCAGGAGAGTTTGATAACTCAGCAATAATGAGTGAAGAACTTGCGCTTCGTCATGAAATTTCACAATTACTAGGCTTTAACAGCTACGCTGAAAAGTCACTTGCTACAAAAATGGCTGAAACACCTGAGCAAGTATTCTCATTTTTAGAAGACCTCGCTGCCAAGTCAAAGCCGCAAGCAGAGCAAGAAGTTGCCGAGCTTAAAGCTTACGCTCAGCAACAACACGGTATTACAGAGTTAGAAGCATGGGATTTTGGGTATTACAGTGAAAAGTTAAAGCAAGAAAAGTACGCTATTTCAGATGAAGTACTGCGTCCTTACTTCCCAGCAAATAAAGTGCTTAGCGGATTATTTGAAACAGTTAATCGCTTATTTGGTATTAGCGTTAAAGAAGTAACTGATTTTGATAGTTATCATAAAGATGTACGCTTTTTTGAAATAGTTGATAGCAGCAATACATTACGCGGTCGTTTTTATCTTGATTTATACGCACGAGATCACAAACGTGGTGGCGCATGGATGGATGACTGTATGGGTCGTAAAGTACGTGCTAATGGCGAATTACAAACTCCAGTTGCTTATTTAGTGTGTAACTTTAATAAAGCGGTTGGTGATAAACCTGCACTGTTTACTCATGACGAAGTAACAACGTTGTTCCATGAGTTTGGTCATGGTATTCATCATATGCTTACACAAGTTGATGCTGCACCTGTTGCTGGTATTAATGGTGTTGCGTGGGATGCGGTAGAGCTGCCAAGTCAGTTTTTAGAGAACTGGTGTTACGACGAAGAAGCACTGAGCTTTATTTCTGGTCATTATGAAACGGGTGAGCCATTACCAAAAGAGTTACTAGATAAGTTACTCGCGGCTAAAAACTACAATTCAGGTATGCAAATGCTGCGTCAAATTGAGTTTTCGTTATTCGACTTTAAAATTCATAATGATTATGTAGCAGGTCAGCCGTGTCAAATTCAAGCAGTTCTAAACGATGTGCGTAACCGTACTTCTGTTGTTAAACCGCCTGAGTTTAACCGTTTTCAACATGGCTTTAGCCATATATTTGCAGGTGGTTATAGCGCAGGGTACTACTCTTATAAATGGGCTGAAGTATTATCAGCAGATGCATTTTCTAAGTTTGAAGAAGAAGGTATTTTTAACCCGCAAACGGGGCAATCATTTATGCAAAATATTTTAGAAAAAGGTGGTAGTGAAGAGCCAATGGAGTTATTTAAAAACTTCCGAGGTCGTGAGCCAAGTGTTGATGCATTACTTCGTCACAGTGGTATTGCTACCGCTTAAGTCACTCTATTAAAATTTGACTTACGTTTATTAAAGCGCCTCTATGGCGCTTTTTTATTGTTTTTTAATTATTATCTAGTAATTTTAACCTGCCGTACTATGCTCTTAATACACCTATTAAAATGGACTAAGGCATGGCAAAGTTGGTATTAGCGATAGATGATGACAAATACGTCCATCATATTATTGAAGAATCTCTAGCGGGGTTTTGTAAAGTTATACATGCTAAAGATGGTGATGAAGGACTAAGGCTTACCAACAAATACAATCCAGATATTATTTTGCTCGATATAGAAATGCCAGGTAAATCAGGATATGAAGTGTGCCAAATAATTAAAGAAAATGAGTCAACTAAAGATATTCCTGTTATGTTTTTATCTTCTAAAGTTGAGCTTGCTGATCGCGTAAAAGGTTATAGTGTAGGCGCCAGTGATTATATAACTAAACCTTTTAATGCTGAGGAGCTAATGGCACGAATAAAAGTGCTATATGAGTACCGTCAGCAATGCGTAAGACTAAAATTCGATATAGAGAAAGCAAATAAAACAGCCGAAATGGCAATGACTGAATCGGGTGATATGGGGCGAATAATGCGCTATGTCGGGCAGAGCTATCATTCAAATAATTTTCAAACATTGAGTGAACATTTTTTAGCTTTTTTTAAGCCTTTTGATTTAGATATTGCTGTGGTTTTTTGGTACAAAAACAAAGGTATTTTTTATAGCCAGCAAAGCGGTGTATGCCCTTTAGAGCAAGAGCTATTAGAGCAACATAGACATGCCGAGCGATTTGTTGATATTGGTAATAGCACAATTATAAATTACCCTAAAATATCACTGCTAATAAAAAATATGCCAGTTGATAACCACTTATTGTACGGACACTATAAAGATTTATTCCCACATATTTTAAACGTTACCAACGAAAAAGTCGTTAGTATGGAAAGAGACGAAAGTGGTTACGAACAAGCTTCTCAAGTGAGCACTGCACTTCAAGATATTACAAAGCAATTAAATAGCCAAAATGTAATACAAAATAACACCACTAAGCAGTTTATAGAGCAACTACATGAGCTCGATTGTGCTATTAAATTGCAAAGTGAAATAACTAACACCGCAGATTTAGATTTGTATATGTCGCAACTTGATCAAACTATGCAGCTATTTACCTCGGCTAATAGTGATTTAGCATTTATTAAATATCAATTAAAGCATATTACCGAAAGTCGCAACGAGCTTTTAGCTAATTTACGCAGTAAAGCGGAAATTACTGTGGAGTCTAATGTTATTCATACTAACGATATAGAGCTATTTTAGTGCTTTAAAGAGTACTGGTTGATATACTGCGAAGGTATTTTATCGTCGGAGTTTATTGTGGTTATTCAGTGTGCTTTTAAAGAGTTACGCCCTTATTTAAATGAGCTAGAAACACGCTTTGGTTTAGCCCAATGGGCGCAACATAGTAATGGCTTTAGCTTACATTACGACGATAAAGGACTTAGTTTATATAAAACCGACGAGCCAAAATTAGGCGCAATTAGCGTAGATTTTGTAACTGGTGCTGCTGCTCACAGACGCAAGTTTGGCGGTGGTAAAGGGCAAGCAATTGCTAAAGCTGTAGGGTTAAACAAAGGTGCAACTCCGGTCGTGCTAGATGCAACTGCTGGCCTTGGGCGTGACGGTTTTGTACTTGCATCACTTGGGTGCAAAGTTATACTGCACGAGCGCCATCCGGTTGTAGCTGCACTATTATATGATGGCTTGCAGCGTGCTTATAGCGATACCGAAATTGGCTTATGGATGAAAGAAAACATGAGCTTAGTATTTGGCTCAAGCCACACATTATTAGCGCAATGCGAGAGCATGCCTGATGTTGTGTATTTAGACCCTATGTTTCCGCACCGCGAAAAATCAGCCTTAGTTAAAAAAGAAATGCGCGTATTTCAAGAGTTAGTGGGCGCCGATAACGACGCTGACGACTTACTGGAATTTGCCTATCCACTTGCTAGCAAGCGTGTCGTTGTAAAGCGTCCCGATTACGCCCCGTTTTTAAATGATAAAACGCCGAGTATGCAAATAAAAACAAAGAAAAACAGATTTGATGTTTATGTAAAAGCAGCAATGGTTTAAATATCGCTATAAACATAGTCTGCTTGCAGCGACAACAGAATTGTCTGTGAGAGCACAAATCTGTCCAGCTATATTCTCCTATTTACTACAAAGCCACTAAAACAATACTACACAGTTACTTGGCTTTTCTTTTCCTATCTGCAATTTTTGCGCAAAACTCTAAGTAATCACAAATTTCTTTTGGAGCATATCTTTGAAATGTATTCATTAAAAAAGCTTGCCCGTTGAGGTATTACCTAAATTAGCTAACATTCAGTCAACACTGAATTTTTGATATTGACCTCGTATATAAACCTCACAGGTTATATCGCCTCTACATTGAGCAGCATTTCTTCTCTATAGCTTTTAAGGTAATCGCTAGTTCCCATAGCTGTATCTGAAATATCTAAACCAGCATTAATACTGAACTCTAACCGTTTAAGCTTTCTTACTCTATTTTATCTCTGCACTACAGCTAAGCTTAAAAACTAAGCAGTTTAGCCATTGCAGGATTTGAGCTGTTTATTGCAATGCCATAAGGGGTAAGACCCTCTTCAGTTCTCACTTGTTTATTTGCTCCATGCGCCAAAAACAACTTAGTTAATTGGTAGCATGAATTACTTGCAGTTATATGCAAAGGTGTAACCCCCTTTGCATTATGGGTATAGTAAGTTTCTGTTTGTGAAACATAATTAACGTTCGCGCCTTTTTCAATAAGTTTTTTAGCTTTATCCAATTGGCAATGAAAGGACGCTCTAAAAAGTGGAGTTATACCGTTAAGCTTATCAACTATATTTGGATTCGAATGCTCAAGAATCAAATCAAAATACCGAGAATCATCAACTCCCATAAACATAAATAAATAATAGATATCTGTACCGTCTTCATCAATAATAAAAAAGTTCTTATTATCTGTTTTTTCATAGGCACGACGAAAAACACCGAAGTCATGCGTTTTGATTGCGGCTATCATTTTATTGTTGACCACATAACGTTTAGTTTCTTTCGGCTTTTTAGACATAGTTGTAAATGGCTCTAAAGTGAGTGCATTTGATTCAGGCTGAGTATCTTCGGTTCTATTATCCGAACAGGCAAAACTAAATAGCGCAATGGTAGTGACAAAAACGACTTTTGATAGATTCACTGATTAATACCTTATTTCTAATAAAGCATAATGAATAAATGGTGTATTGAATAAAGAGATAAGCAAACCAATACAAGAGAGGGATATATCTAATAATCTCAATTTTATAATTCCTTTTATATAAATTAAAAACAAACTAGCAAAAACGAAAGTAAGAATCAAAAATGTAAACATCATACAATAATTAAATAGCATACCCCTTCATTTTTGAATCCAAGTATTACTCCTCCCCAAGAAGCGGTATATCTCGCTTTATTAGTGTTTGATTTAAGGATCTAAGTTTTAGAATCTAGGATCTTAGAGAGTTTTCATGTTAGAATTCGCGCAATTTTTTGGCTTATAGATAAGTAGCACAGCAATGATCTTAGATGATATTCGCGTTGTTTTAGTTAACACCTCGCACTCTGGTAATATTGGTTCGGCGGCACGCGCCATGAAAACAATGGGTTTATCAAAACTTTATTTAGTAGATCCTGCATGTGAAATTGACAGCCAAGCTAGCGCATTAGCTGCCGGCGCAAGTGATGTTTTAGGTAATGTTGTAATTGTAGATACCGTTGCAGATGCGATTGCAGATTGTGCATTAACAATAGGCACTAGTGCTCGTTCGCGTACGCTTTCTTGGCCTATGGTTGAGCCACGTGAATGTGGTGAAAAACTAGTGGCTGAAGCGGTAAATGGTCCTGTAGCACTTGTGTTTGGTCGTGAAAATAGTGGTTTAAGCAATGATGAGTTACAACTTTGTAATTACCATGTGTGTATTCCTGCAAATCCAGAGTACAGTTCGCTAAACTTAGCAATGGCAGTACAAACGTTGTGTTATGAAACACGTATGGCATTTTTGAATCAACAGCCCAAAGCGACTGAAGAAGACGATACTGTTTACCCAAGTTCAAAACAAACTGAGTTATTTTACGATCATCTTGAAGACACGTTATTTAAAACGGGTTTTATAGTTAAACAGCACCCCGGTATTGTGATGACTAAATTACGTCGTTTGTTTAACCGTGCTCGCCCTGAAGATGCTGAAATGAATATTTTACGCGGCATCCTCACTTCAATTAATAAGTCTGTACCTAAGTAATTAAACTATAGCAACTTAGGTATAGCTATTAGTTATAAAAACCAGTGGTTAAATAACTAGCTAATACTTGACTAAAATACTCAGGTAATTACAATAGCTGTAATACTTGACCAAAGAGGTCAAGTATTAAAAATTTGTTAATTCTAATTTTTAAATTAAGAGTTTCTAAATCAAATTTTTATCAAGTGATAATACTTGACTAATTTACTCTGGTAATTAAAATTTGCACTCTCAAGTGCAGGGGGCATTATGAAGTTAACATCAAAAGGCAGATATGCCGTTACAGCTATGCTTGATGTTGCACTGCACACAGGCGTAGGTCCTGTAGCCCTTGCTGATATTTCACAGCGACAAGAAATTTCTTTGTCTTACCTTGAACAATTATTTGCCCGCCTACGTAAAAATGGACTAGTAAGTTCTGTTCGCGGTCCTGGTGGTGGTTATTTACTCGGACGAGAAACAAACGTTATTTCTGTCGGTGATATAATTAGCGCAGTGGACGAGTCGGTAGATGCAACACGTTGCCAAGGCGCCGACACTGGTTGCCAAAGTGGCATGCGCTGTTTAACACATAATTTGTGGTCAGATTTAAGTGCTCGAATAGAAGAATTTTTAAATAATATTACCCTTGCTGAATTGGTGGAAAAATCTGATGTGAAAGAAATTGCATCACGCCAAGATAATAGTATTAATAATGCAATTAAGCAGTTGGAAAACATTCAAGTAAGCTGTCAACTTTAGGTTGACCTGCAGCGGAGAGAGAAATGAAGTTACCGATTTATTTAGATTACGCAGCGACTACGCCTGTTGATGAACGTGTTGCTAAAGAAATGATGCAATGCCTAACAATGGACGGTAAGTTTGGTAATCCTGCGTCACGTTCACACCGTTTCGGTTGGCAAGCAGAAGAAGCTGTTGATCAGGCGCGTACAGATATTGCTGATTTAATTAATGCAGACCCACGTGAAATTGTTTTCACCTCGGGTGCAACTGAATCAAATAACCTTGCTATTAAAGGTGCAGCACAGTTTTACAAAAAGAAAGGTAAGCACGTTATTACCGCTAAAACTGAGCATAAAGCAGTAATCGACACATGTCGTGAGCTTGAGCGCCAAGGTTTTGAAGTAACTTACATGGACGTTGAAGAAAACGGCTTACTTGATTTACAAAAACTTGCTGACACAATGCGTGACGACACAGTACTTGTAAGCATCATGCACGTTAATAACGAGCTAGGTGTAATTCAAGACATCGCAACTATTGGCGAAATGTGTCGCGAACGTAAAATTATGTTCCACGTAGATGCAGCACAAAGCGCAGGTAAAGTATTAATCGACATGCAACAGCTTAAAGTTGATTTTATGTCGTTCTCAGCACATAAAGTGTATGGTCCTAAAGGTGTTGGTGCACTTTACGTTCGTCGTAAACCACGTGCTCGCCTTGAAGCGCAAATGCACGGTGGCGGTCATGAACGTGGTATGCGCTCTGGTACTTTAGCTACTCACCAATTAGTAGGTATGGGTACCGCGTTTAAAATTGCTAAGCAAGATTTCGAAAAAGATCACGCACACATCAGCGCATTACGTAATCGTTTAATCGACGGTATTATGGCTGATATGGACGAAGTATACTTTAACGGCACGCAAGACCAATCAGTACCAGGTATTGTAAACATCAGCTTTAACTTTGTTGAAGGTGAGTCGTTACTTATGGCAGTAAAAGACATTGCAGTATCGTCAGGTTCAGCCTGTACATCTGCAAGCTTAGAGCCTTCTTATGTATTACGTGCACTTGGCCGTAACGACGAATTAGCGCATAGCTCAATTCGTTTTAGTATTGGTCGCTTTACTACCGAAGAAGAGATTGATTATACCGTCGAATTAATGAAAAACTCTATCGGTCGCCTACGTGAAATGTCTCCACTTTGGGAGATGCATCAAGAAGGTATTGATTTAGATTCAGTTGAATGGGCTCACCACTAATAGTGTGAGCACATACCCTAGCAGGTAATGAGGATAGAATAATGGCTTATAGTGATAAAGTAATCGACCACGTAGAAAACCCACGTAACGTAGGTACTCTAGATAAGAACGATCCGTCAGTGGCAACGGGTATGGTAGGCGCACCAGCATGTGGTGACGTAATGAAATTGCAAATTAAAGTATCTGCCGAAGGCGTTATTGAAGATGCAAAATTCAAAACCTACGGTTGTGGCAGTGCAATTGCTTCATCTTCACTTGTAACAGAGTGGGTTAAAGGTAAGACGCTAGACGAAGCTGCGACAATTAAAAACACTGATATCAGTGCAGAGCTAGAATTACCACCAGTGAAAATTCACTGTTCAATTTTAGCAGAAGACGCAATTCAAGCAGCAATTGCAGACTATAAAAGTAAACAAGCGAAGTAAGAGACTCTCATGGCAGTGACATTGACAGATGCGGCAGCAAACCGCGTACAATCATTTTTAGCAAACCGCGGTAAAGGTTTAGGCCTGCGCGTTGGCATTAAAACGACGGGCTGTTCAGGTCTTGCTTATGTACTTGAGTTTGTTGACGATTTAAACGAAGACGATGAAACTTTTGCAGCTAAAGGCGTTACATTAATTGTTGACGCTAAAAGCTTAGTTTACATCGACGGCACAGAGCTCGACTACACCAAAGAAGGCTTGAATGAAGGGTTTAAATTTAGAAACCCTAATCAAGCTGACGAATGTGGTTGTGGCGAAAGCTTTACCGTTTAAGCTTAAATGTGTTTCTCATACCTAAGTTACTTGGGTATAAATAAGCCCTGCCAGTAATTGTAGGGCTTTGTTATTTTTGAAATTAATTTCTGAATTTTATTGGTTGAAGTTATGCGCTATTTTGAGTTATTTGCAATACCAGTTGACTACAATATTGATTTAGTAACGATCAACAAACACTATTTAGAGCTACAACGTACTGTGCATCCAGACAGACATGCAAACGCGAGCAGTCGCGATAAGTTAATGGCTGTACAAAGTGCTGCTGAAATTAATGACGCACTACAAATATTAAAGCACCCAGTAAAGCGTGCTGAATATATGCTAAGTGAGTTAGGTGTTGATATTCGTGCTGAGCAGCAAACCTTGCAAGATCCTATGTTCTTAATGCAACAGATGGAACTTCGCGAAGAGTTAGAAGAGCTTGAATCAGCGAATGACCCTGATACAGCGATTGCTAATTTTGAAAAACAAATCAAACAACTCAATGAACAATACAGTGCACAACTTGCAGAGCAATTAGCAAGCAACGATGAGCAGCAGTACCAACTCGCTGCCGATAATATTCGTAAACTAAAATTTGTTTACAAATTACGTGACGAACTTGAACGCATTGAAGACAGTTTATTTGACGATTAATTACTTGCTGCAAAGCGAGCAACACGAGTTTAAAGAGCATTATGGCATTATTGCAAATTGCTGAGCCGGGGCAGAGCGCGGCACCACACGAACATAAATTAGCGATAGGTATTGACCTTGGTACAACTAATTCATTGGTAGCTACTGTGCAAAGTGGCGAAGCACGAACGCTAACAGATGAGTTTGGCGAGTCTATGTTACCGTCGGTTGTTCGTTATCAAGCAGGTGGTATTACTATTGGTGCAGAAGCTGTACAAGCTGCAACGCAAGATCCTGCTAATACACTAATTTCGGTTAAACGCTTTTTGGGTAAAACTCAAGCCGAAATAGAGCAGAGCTATGGTCAATTACCGTATGATTTTTGCCAATACAATGGCGCATTAGCTATTGAAACTGCAGCTGGAAAAATTAGCCCAATTAAAGCATCTAGCCATATTTTAGGTGCATTAAAAGCGCGAGCTGAAAAAAGCTTTGGTAACCAAGAAATTTTAGGTGCTGTAATCACAGTACCTGCATACTTTGATGACGCACAGCGCCAAAGCACCAAAGATGCTGCTGAATTAGCTGGTATTAATGTACTGCGTTTATTAAACGAGCCAACAGCAGCGGCTGTAGCTTACGGCTTAGATTCAGGTCAGGAAGGTATAATTGCTGTTTATGACCTAGGTGGTGGTACGTTTGATATATCAGTACTGCGCTTACACCAAGGTGTGTTTGAAGTGCTTGCAACAGGTGGAGACTCAAGCTTAGGCGGCGACGATTTTGATTCTTTATTAGTTGATTACCTTAAGCAAGAAACAGGTGTTACCGGTTTATCTCCTTCAGTTTTACGTTTATTTATAAATAAAGCTAAAGCATGTAAAGAAGCACTTAGCCAATATGCAAAAGTAAATGTGGGTCTTGAGTTTGACGATCAAAAGTACACGGTTGAAGTAACGCGCGAAAAGTTTGAAGAGTTAGCTATACCACTGGTTAAAAAAACACTTCGTTCTTGTCGTCGTGCTGTAAAAGATGCTGGCATAGAAAACGACGAAGTACTGCAAGTTATTATGGTAGGCGGCTCAACCCGTATGCCACTTGTACGCAGCCAAGTAAAAAGCTTTTTTGATAAAGAGCCACTTACTTCAATCGATCCCGATCGTGTTGTAGCACTTGGTGCAGCGCTTCAAGCTGATGTGTTAATTGGCAATAAGCCTGATTCTGACATGTTGTTACTTGATGTTTTACCATTGTCGCTTGGCCTTGAAACTATGGGCGGTTTGGTTGAAAAAATCATTCCTCGCAATACCACTATTCCAGTGGCACGCGCGCAAGAATTTACTACATTTAAAGATGGTCAAACGGCAATGTCGTTGCATGTACTGCAAGGCGAACGTGAGCTTGTTGATGATTGTCGATCGCTTGCTAAATTTAGCTTAAAAGGTATTCCACCAATGGCGGCAGGTGCTGCGCATATTCGTGTGACCTTTAAAGTAGATGCAGATGGTTTATTAAGTGTATCTGCAATGGAAAAATCAACAGGTGTGCAAGCTGAAATTCAGGTTAAACCTTCGTTTGGTTTATCTGACGACCAAGTTGCAAATATGCTAAAAGAGTCGATGAGCAATGCCAAAGGCGATATGCAAGCACGTATGCTTAAAGAGCAACAAGTAGAAGCACTTCGAGTTATAGAGGCGCTGAACGCGTCACTTGCAACCGATGGAGCATTACTTGATGAAATGCAGTTAGCTAATTTAAGAGCAGAAATTGCAGAGCTTGTAAAAGTACGCGAAAATGCTCAAGAGCCAAACGAAATAAAAGCAGCTATCGAAAAAGTCGATAATGCGAGCAGCGATTTTGCATCGCGCAGAATGGATGCATCAATTAAAAAAGCCCTTACAGGGCAGTCAGTAGACAACATTTAAGAGAGATTAGAATGCCACAAATTGTTTTTCTTCCACATCCTGAATTGTGTCCTGACGGCGCCGCAATTGAAGCGCCAAGTGGTCAAACAGTGCTTGATGCTGCACTTAAAAACGGTATTAGTATTGCGCATGCGTGTGAAAAATCATGTGCGTGTACTACATGCCACTTAGTAATTCGTGAAGGATTTGATTCACTACAAGAAAGTGATGAGCTAGAAGACGACATGCTAGATAAAGCATGGGGCTTAGAGCCAGAATCGCGTCTTGGTTGCCAAGCAATCATAAGAGATGAAGACTTAGTGGTTGAAATACCTAAGTACAATCTCAATATCGTTAATGAAGAGCACTAGTTTTTAACGATTTATTTTTAAAAGCCGCTGTTTGATACAGCGGCTTTTTTGTTTGTATTGATGATGTAGGTGAGGTTTTATACCTCGCTTTGTTTTTATTAAAGCTACATTAGAGCTGAATTAAGGCAGTTACATGAGCGCGAAATAAATTCGCACCTACAAGTTTGGTGTATGTGTTGATGTAGGTGAGGTTTTATACCTCGCTATGTTTTTTTAAAGCGGCATTAAAGCCAAGTTACCTGAGCGCGAAATAAATTCGCACCTACAAGTTTGGTGTATGTGCTGATGTAGGTAAGGTTTTATATCTCGCTTTGTTTTTATTAAAGTGGCATTAAAGCCAAGTTACATGAGCGCGAAGTAAATTCGTACCTACAAGTTTGGTGTATGTGTTGATGTAGGTGAGGTTTTATACCTCGCTTTGTTTTTATTAAAGCCGCATTAAAGCAGTTACATGAGCGCGAAATAAATTCGCACCTACAAGTTTGTTGTATGCGTTGATGTAGGTGAGGTTTACACCTCGCTTTGTTTTTATTAAAGCCGCATTAAAGCAGTTACATGAGCGCGAAATAAATTCGCACCTACAAGTTTGTTGTATGCGTTGATGTAGGTGAGGTTTACACCTCGCTTTGTTTTTATTAAAGCCGCATTAAAGCAGTTACATGAGCGCGAAATAAATTCGCACCTACAAGTTTGTTGTATGCGTTGATGTAGGTGAGGTTTACACCTCGCTATGTTTGTTTTAAAGCGGCATTAAAGCCAAGTTATATGAGCGCGAAATAAATTCGTACCTACAAGTTTGGTGTATGTGCTGATGTAGGTGAGGTTTTACACCTCGCTATGTTTTTATTAAAGCAGCATTAGAGCTGAATTAAAGCAGTTACATGAGCGCCATATAAAATCGCACCTACAAGTTTGGTGTATGTGTTGATGTAGGTGAGGTTTTACACCTCGCTTGTTACTAAATTAAACCTGCATTAAAACTGAATTAAAGCAGTTACATAAGCGCCATATAAAATCGCACCTACAGGTTTGGTGTATGTGCTGATGTAGGTGAGGTTTTATACCTCGCTATGTTTGTTTTTAAAGCTGAATTAAAGCAGTTACATGAGCGCGAAATAAATTCGCACCTACAGGTTTGGTGTATGTATTGATGTAGGTGAGGTTTTATACCTCGCTTTGTTTTTATTAAAGCCGCATTAAAGCCAAGTTACATAAGCGCGAAGTAAATTCGCACCTACAAGTTTGGTGTATGTGCTGATGTAGGTGAGGTTTTACACCTCGCTTTGTTTTTATTAAAGCCGCATTAAAGCCAAATTACATGAGCGCGAAATAAATTCGCACCTACAAGTTTGGTGTACGTGTTGATGTAGGTGAGGTTTTATACCTCGCTATGTTTGTTTTTAAAGCTGAATTAAAGCAGTTACATGAGCGCGAAATAAATTCGCACCTACAGGTTTGGTGTATGTATTGATGTAGGTGAGGTTTTACACCTCGCTATGTTTGTTTTAAAGCCGCATTAAAGCTGAATTAAAGCAGTTACATGAGCGCGAAGTAAATTCGCACCTACAGGTTTGGTGTATGTGCTGATGTAGGTGAGGTTTTACACCTCGCTTTGTTTGTTTTAAAGCGGCATTAAAGCGACATCAAAACCAAATTACATGAGCGCCATATAAATTGCACCTACAGGTTTTGTGTATGTATTGGTGTAGGTGAGGTTTTACACCTCGCTTTGTTTTTATTAAAGCGGCATTAAAGCCAAGTTATATGAGCGCGAAATAAATTCGCACCTACAAGTTTGGTGTATGTGTTGATGTAGGTGAGGTTTTACACCTCGCTTGTTACTAAATTAACACGTACCTGTAATTTTATACGCAGCCTTTAGGAGATCTATTTTGAATAATTTAACTTTCTCAGACTCATTTATTAACGGTGAATTTTATAAAACGAATACGCACTTTAGCGTTAACGATCCCGCTACCGAAAAAAGCATAGTTGATGTAAGTGATATCGACGAGCAGGGCGTAAATAATGCAATTAATGCTGCCCAAGGTGCTTTTGTTAAACTAAAAAAAACCAACGCAACCGAGCGAAGTGAAACACTAATGCGCTGGTACGAGCTTGTTATAAAGCATAAGCAAACACTTGCTGAACTTATGACTAAAGAGCAAGGCAAGCCACTTAAAGAGTCATTGGGCGAAATAGATTACGGTGCCGGTTTTATAAAATGGTTTGCAGAAGAAGCAAAGCGTAGTTACGGTGATGTTATTCCCCCAACAGATAACTCCCATCGTTTAACTAGTTTTAAGCAGCCAGTAGGTGTTGTAGCAGGCATAACACCGTGGAACTTCCCTGTTGCTATGGTTACTCGAAAAGTAGCACCAGCTTACGCTGCGGGCTGTAGCTTTATACTAAAACCTTCTGAGCACACACCACTTTGTGCTATCGCACTTGCTTATCTAGCCGATCAAGCCGGTTTTGTTAAAGGTGCATTTAACGTATTAGTATCACAGGATGCCAAAACAGTAGGCAAAATGCTGACCGATTCAGAGGTTGTTCGTAAATTTACATTTACCGGCTCTACTGGAGTAGGTAAGCAGTTACTATCACAATGTGCAGATACTATTAAACGTACCTCAATGGAACTTGGTGGTAATGCTCCTTTTATTATCTTTGACAACGCAAACTTAGATGAAGCAATTAAAGGGTTGATGGCGGCTAAGTTTAGAAATAGTGGTCAGGCATGTGTAGCGGCAAATCGTATTTTTATACAGCGTAATATTCTCGATGAGGTACTCTCAAAAATCACACCTAAAGTAGCGGCGTTAAAAGTAGCGAATGGATTAGAAGATGATGTTGATATAGGTCCGCTTATTTACCCTAAAGCTAAAGATAAAGTGCAACAACTAGTGCAAGATGCACTTGATAAAGGCGCGACACTTATCGGTGATAACAGCGATTTAGGTGGGAGCTTTCAAAACCCTCTAATTGTAAATAACGTGACGACCGAAATGGACATTTATCATGAAGAAGTATTTGGTCCAGTGTTAACGGTTATTCCTTTTGATGAAGAGCGTGAAGTTCTCGCACTTGCTAACGATGTACCTTATGGTTTAGCAGCCTATTTTTATAGCCAAGATATAAAGCAGATTTACCGTATTAGTGAAGGGCTTGAATTTGGTATGATTGGCGTAAATGAAGGCGTTATATCAAATCCTGTGGCGCCGTTTGGTGGTGTTAAGCAATCAGGTTTAGGGCGCGAAGGCGGGCATCAAGGGCTTGATGAGTATTTAGAAGAGAAATACGTCTGCATTAAAATATAATTAAAAGCTCACTCAAGCACGAAATTACTTCGTGCTTGTCATTGATTTATCCATTTATCCACACTTTTTTATTACATTAATATGGCAGATATATGAACTTTCCCTTTTACTGTTGCTACCAATAGCGCTAAATGCTACCTTTGGATGCATATTTTTTGTTAATAAAACAACATTAAAAAACTAATAAAAAGTAAAAGGATTTCTATAAGTAGAAATAACCCCGTGTGTAAATGCCACCGTAAGGTGGCATTTTTTTGTTCTAATTAAAGCCTCAATACCCAACATTCATAAACTTTCTATTTATTAGCTTAAATACAGAAGAGTAATTTTAAACTTATAAGTTCAGTATACTAATTTATGGGGGTATAGCCTGGAAGCTTGTCAAAATCTACCTTATCCAATTGCTCTGGGTTAGCAAATTCATTGATATATTGCTTGTATACTTCAGACTCAATAAAAACAGCAAAAATATCAGGATCAAGGTGGTTATTACTAACCATAGTGCCTAAAATATTTAAGCATTCACTTACCGGTTTTGCTTTTTTATAAGGCCTATCTACAGCCGAAAGTGCTTCAAAAATATCAGTAATAGCCATCAGCCTAGCAGGCACCGACATTTGATCTTTCGTTAATCCGCGAGGGTAGCCTGTACCGTCTAGCTTTTCATGATGACCCAACGCATACTCAGCTACATTACTTAAGTGTTTAGGGAACGGCAGAATATCTAATATATTTTTAGTTATATCCATATGACGCTTCATTACGTCACGCTCACCTTGTGTAAGTGTGCCACGTCGTATCATTAGGTTTTCAACTTCATCGGCAGTAAGTAATGGTGTTTGTTCGCCATTTATTTTTAGTGAATACTGTTTTGATATTCTTATTATATGGGCTTGTTCTTCTTCACCTAAAAATTCCCCTCCAATATTCACTCTTTGCAATAATGCACGATCTAATGCTAATTGCTTAAGTTCAGTATCAAGTAATCGTTCAAATTGTAAAACTTCAATTGGCTTATTCTGTTTCAGTGCAGAGATAATTTGCTGCTGATAAGATAATTCTAAATCACGGCTAATAATTTCAAACTTAGCGTCAATAAACGCTATACGGTCAAAAATAGTTTCTAACTTGGTCGACTTTTCCATGATGTGATCTGGCGTAGCAATTTTCCCACAGTCATGTAGCCATCCCGCAACGTTTAGCTCATGGCGATCAGCAGGGCTCATTGTAAATTCGGCAAGTGGACCTTTATCTATTTCATGGACCGCATCAGCAAGCATTAACGTTAGTGCTGGCACTCGTTTGCAGTGACCTCCTGTATGAGGTGATTTTTCATCGATTGCCATTGCGATAGCTTCCGCAAAAGTTGAAAAAAGCACTTCCATATCTTTAATTAATGTGGAATTAGTTAATGAAATAGCACCTAAAGAGGCAAAAGATCGGATTAGAGTGACAAGATCTTCACTGAAAGGAATTATCTGATCGTTCTCATCTTTCACATTAATAAGCTGAATAACCCCAATAATATCGTCGTTATGATCTTTTAATGGAATTGTTAACATTGATTTAGTTCGATAGCCAGTGCGTGCGTCTATTTCACGCGCTGCGCTCATATCAAAAGGCAGTGCATCATAAACATCAGGAATATTAATTACTTTGCCTGAATTAACAGCGAGGGCAACTATCGCAGCTTCATTTTCTTCTCCATTAATAAAAAGATCAATACTAGGAAAGTCGACAGGGTTTCCTAAGTGACCACCTAAGTAGAGATCTAACGATTTATTAATTACTGTTTCAAACTTTAGCTTTTTATCATCTGTTATAGAGTAGATAGACCCAGCATCGGAGTTGGATATAGCCATAACAACTTGCAATATTTCATCAAGTAACTTACTTGAATCTTTCTCAGTTGTTAGCCTAATACTGATATCGATAAAGTGATGAAGATATGTTTTATCTTTAATGTGCTGAGGCATATTTTTACTACTTTTTTGTATGTATAAAGGCGCCATTCCAATCCTGTGCGAGTGTTTGCAAATCACTTTCTTGGATTCGCTTAATAAAAATAGTGTATACGTGAGAATTAAATAACGATGTTCTTTCTAGTTCTTTAAATAATAAAAGGGCTTGTTTCCAATCTTTATTATGGAAGCATGTTATTGCTACTAATGATTTTTTTATTTCAGCTAACTGATCAGTATTTAGTTTTTTTGTAAAATCAATCGGCTCAAATAACAGTGCTGTAGTTGTCTTTCCTACAACTTGTACTTTATCTATCAAACGAAATGTAATATCCGAACATGCTAGCATTGTTTCCTCAGTAACTAGAATAGACACGTCGTAATACTTGGTCAAGCTTTCTACTCTTGCACCTAAATTAACAGTATCACCAAGTACTGTATAGGCTTTACGATAAATCGAGCCCATATCACCTACATTCATGTCGCCCGTACTTAAACCAATCCCAATTTTTATTGCCGGCAGGTTTTTTTCAACAAATAATACGTTAATGTGGGTTAGCCCTTTAATCATGTTTATTGCTGCTTCAACACCATGCTGAGCATGGTTATCATCTTTTAATGGTGCGTTCCAAAATGCCATCACCATATCGCCTACGTATTTATCAATAGTACCGTCATGGCTGAATATTATTTTAGTGATAGCAGTGAGGTATTCGTTTAAATATTCGCTTAACAAGTGCGGCGACATGTTTTCTGATAACGAAGTAAAACTACGAATATCGGCAAATAATACCGTCATGTTTCGTCGTTCACTTTTTTGAGATAAATCATTACCTTGCTGTATAAGCTGGTTTATACGTTCAGGAGGGACATATTGGTCAAACATAGACTTAATTTTTCGGCTGTGTTTCATTTCAGCAATTGACCCAACAACAATATAATAACTGGCTAATATTGTTATAAGCACAAGTGGCATCAATAAAGGCAAGCTAACCTTTTGTATTGACCATAAATAAATATTTAATAATACTGCCGCGCATGTAATAACAAGTGATAAAACAATGATAAAACGTGCACTTTTTCCATAACTAAAAAACGATAATACGCTGCCTATTAGTATAATAATGAGTAAGCTAGCAGCTAAAGTCCAGTTAGGTTTTGAGGGCAGTATTTCTGGATGCATTAATCCTTCAAATATATTGGCATGTATTTCAACACCTGGATATTGTAAACCAACAGGTGTTGCCCTTAAATCAGCTAAGCCAATAGCTGAGGTGCCAATAAAAGCAACTGTTCCTTCTAGTTCTTCCAAACCCACTTTTTGAGTAAGTACATCTGTGGCAGAGTAATAGGGAAAGCTATGTGCACGACCTTTATAAGGAATTAGTATTTGCCCATATTCATCAGTTTGAATCCATTTGTTTTGAAATTTTATACCTTCAAATAAAGTTATATCATCCAATATAGTGGAGCGGGTTTCTATGTTTTTGGCAAGTGTATAAAGCCGAGCTACCTCAAGTGCTAAAGAAGGGTAGAGTTGTTCACCAACTCGGTTAACAAGCGCTGCTTTTCGGATAAAGCCATCTTCGTCGCTGTGTGCATTAATAAAACCGGTACCTGTTGCAGCACTTTGCAGCTTAGGGATATTTACAATAGCGCTAGAAAATTGATTTATTTGTGAATTTGCATGATCAGTGTTTTTCCACAAAACACTGCTTTTAGCAGGCGAGCTATGGTGACTAAGTTTATCGTTAATTAATAAAAACCCAAGAGCGGTATCATTTTGAGATAGTGCGTTTGCTAGCTTTGTATCAGCATCTACTTGCTGTTTAATTACGGCAAGAGGGATATTATATTTTTTTGATAAATCAGGGATTTCAGAGATGATTTTTGTAACTGGATTTACTTCTGGTTCAGAAAAAAATATATCAAAGCCAATTACAACAACGCCTGCATCGCTTAGTTTTATAACTAGTTCAGCTATTTTAGATCGACTCCACGGGAATCGACCTTGTTCTTGCATGCTTTTTTCATCAATATCAATTATTACGACAGACTCATCAACACGCCTTGGTGTATCCGAGAGCGTTAGTGACAGGCGAGAGTCGTATATTATTCCTTCAACACGGTTAATTAGTTTTGCTAGTGATCCTGTCGAGAAGAGCTCGATCGATGCAATTAATAGTGTAATGGCAGCGCCAATAAAAAAATGTTTTGAAATAATTGGTTTTAAAGAGCTAATGACTACAGCTCCTTGATAGACTAAAAATCAAAAACTCGTCCTTCTCGGCCGCACTCTATTTTTACTTGTTGCCCGTAGTATGTGTGTAAATGTTTTTCTATAGCTAATAACTGTTCATCAGTTCTTGAAGGATCATGGCTAATAATAACCACATTTTTTACATCCGCTTTTATAGCAAGCTCAGCAACCTGATCTATGGTGCTGTGTCCCCAGCCATGTTTAAGCGGTAAGTCGGCATCTATAAACTGAGCATCATGAATAAGTAAATCAGCTCCTTTAATAAAATCAACCCATTCGCTTATAGTAGTTTTTGCCTTTTCTGGTGGGCTGAGTTCGTTATCTGTAACGTAAGCAACTTTTATTTCGTCAGCTTTAACACAGTATGCTGTGCCGCCTCCGGGGTGATTTAATAGCGCGGTCGAAACCGAAAAATCATTAATAGTAAATTGCTTTTGCGATGATAAAGCGGTGTTAAGGGTTATATTTGCGGGTAGATCCTGATAGCAAACAGGAAAATATGAGCCGCTCATTTGCTTTAATATAGCATCTTCAGTTTTTTTATCGTCAATGTTGCCCACTGCAATAGTTATATCGCGGTTGGGTTGATAAATAGGTTTAAAAAAAGGAAAACCTTGAATATGATCCCAATGATTATGTGTAAGCAAAATAGTTATAGGGTGTTCTTTTTCGAGCAAACGCGTACCGAGCTCTACAATACCGGTACCAGAGTCTAAAATAAGATCCTTACCATTATTTTGTTCAATATACACACATGAGGTATTTCCTCCAAAAATGTGTGTATTGCTTCCCGGCGAAGCCATAGAGCCTCGCACTCCAAAAAATTCAACTTTCATAAATTAAGGCTTAACTCCACCGGCATAAAAATTAAACTTAGAAATACTTACATTATTAGAAACCCCATTACTGCAAATGCTACTAACCACTATTTGGGTATCACTTTGTAAAATTATTGAGGTAAATGCGTGCGTGCTTACACATTGGCTTGCTTCATAAAACCCAGAACCATTTTCTCCAAATGTAGTGTCTATAGCGCCGTTAGCTAAAATACGAGCCAACATTCCTTTATTATTACTCATACCAGCTAATATAATATTATTGCTGCTATCAAGAGTTGCACTTCTTACCTCTGTATCGCCAGTAGAGGCTAGAACATACTGACCGACTCCATTTACTGCAAAGCTATTATCTATTGCACCAGATGCCAGTAATCTAATAACACTTGCCTTATTTGGAGTATCAACAAAGTTAGTAACTAAATAGAGCTTGCTTGAGTTATCAGCTAATATCGACACCATTTTATTGTCAGTGTCTGTCGTGGTTTCGCCGGTATATCTAAATAATTGGTTACCGTCAGAGTTAAGCTTTAAAGCTATTAGCTCAGATGTTGCACCCGATACAGATTTACCACCAACAAAAATATCGTCATTATTAATATATATGCTTTCATAGTATTCAAAAGGTGAGCCTAGTATTACTCCATCGTCACCAAAGTCATCCTCAAGTGAGCCGTCCGACTCAAGCTTCATAATAAATGCTCTAGGGGTACCTGACATCACTGTAGAGCCAATAGCAACAATATTGCCATCATCAATTGCTAAGCCAGTTAGATTGAGTTTTTCGGCGCCAGTGATTGATGTTGAATAAATACCATCTGTTGCAAATGAAGTATCTAAATCACCATTTTGATTAACTTTAGCTACAAAGCCTTCTTCACCGTCGGTTTTGTTTTTAGAGCCTGTAATTACTAAGCTTCCGGTATTTAGCTCAGCTAAAGCTATATCAGATGCACTTAAGTCAATAGCGATTTCTTTGTGACCTGTTTTACTAAAGCTTGCGTCTATAGAGCCTGCACTTGTAAAGCGCGTTAATACTAACTTAATAATTGAATTCGATTGAGCTGTTGATGCAAGAATATACTTACCTGCATGCACGCCATTACTAAGTTGTAAAACCTGCATTGATTGATCGTCAGATTCCGCACTTATAGTATTAAAAGTAAGGTAGCCAACATCAGCAAAATTGGTAAATAATGCAGCTTGGTCGTCTATCGCAGTAACAAAAGGTTTTGTGTTTGAGTCGTCATTAACACCAGCTATCCATACGGTGTCGTTTGAATCTATAGTTGCTGCTTTGGCAAATTGTTTACCACTAATACCCGAAACAATATTAATTCCTGATGCCCCATAAGCACTATCAAGTGAACCATCAGCAGTTAGAATTCGCGCAGAAAATAACTTTTCAGTAGCTGAAATCCCAGTTGTGCCTGACAAAATAATTTCATTTTTGATAGGTTCATATTTTATGCCGGTTATATCCGCTCCACCATTTCCACTGCCGCCATTACCATCAATATCATAAATTGCAGTGCCGGCATTGCCAAAACTCGTTACAAGTAAACCGGTTTTATCAATTGCTAAAACAACAGCTTCTTTTTCACCACTGTTACGAGTTACGTAACCGCCCGCAAGTGCAGTGAAATTAATGTCTTTAGCACCGCCAATTGCAAACAGTTCATCATCTTTATTGTTATTTGATAGGTCAAATGTAAATGCTGAACCATTGTTAAAACTACCGCTGTTTTCACCATCAGAGATTAAATAGCGAATAAGTATGTCTTTATCGCCATTAAGATTCGTTACGCTACCAACAACCATTAGATCAGAGCTATCAAAGTGTTTAATAGCAAACGCTTCATCATCTCTGTTTGCACCGCTAACATCGACTATTTTAGGGCTACCTGCTTCAAACTCTAATGAAGATCTATCGTACTTTATCCATAAGCTATCATCATCATTACCGTTAAAGGCTTTACCCACGGCTTGAATTTTATCATCATTAAACTCAAGGTCATTTATAGTTAAAGTGCCTGCCAGAGTCGTGCAACGAATACCTGAATCATTATCACCAGAGTCACTACTTAATACACCAGTGGTACTCATTTTTAAAAGGCAGGCTTCAGTATTAGTGCCATCAAAGCTAGAGTAAGCAATAAAGAGGCTTGTACCATCAGAGATAATCGCAGTGGCTTCTTCATCTTTTGCTAAATCTAATACTTTTACTCCATCGTTGTTAAATGCAGTATTTAGGGCACCACTTGTTGTATACGAGGCAATAACAATATCTTTATCGTCGTTGTTGCTAAGACCAACAAAGTAAATATTATTATTTAGCACAATGCTATCATTGAACTCACCGCTCGAAAAAACACCAGAAAGTTCTAAATCGCCAGTAATAGGGCGACCAAAAGTTCCGTCTTCAACAGGAATAAGCGGATCAGCATCATCATTTATATTAATGGTTATACTGATTGTCGTTGTTTCACTTGGTGTACCATCGTCGATTACACCAATACTCAATGTATATTGTGAAGTGGTATCAAAATCAAATGGATGTACACCTTTTACCGTTAACAATCCCGAGGTGCTATTTATATCAAATAAAGCAGTGTTGCCGCTAACAAGGCTGTAGCTTAAATTGTGGCTTTCAATATCTGAAGCGCTAATAGTGCCAATGTTGTCACCATCAGTTGCATTTTCACTAATATTAAAGCTCTGATCAGATGCAACTGGAGCATCGTTTACAGGTGTAACAGTAATTAATAAACTGCCAGTATTAGTGCCACCATTACCATCGTCTACGGTGTAACTTATGCTAACTACACCATTGGCATTTGCTAGTGGTGTATATTGTAGTCTGTTACTTACTATTGATACGGAGCCACTATCGGCAGTAGCCGCTGTAATAGTTAGCGTATCGCCATCAGGGTCGGAGTCATTAGCGAGTACATCGATTAGTAAAGGTGCTGCATCTTCATCCATTGTGGCTGAATCTGCATTAGCTATAGGGCTATCGTTTACTGGCGTAATGGTAATAGATAAAGTTGTAGAGCTTGTACCGCCGTTACCATCACTCGCAGTATATGTGACGGTAGCTACGCCATTAAAATTAGCATCGTTTGTATACTGAATTTTATTACTTATTACCAACACCGCTCCTACATTAACAGACACTGCGGTTATAGTGAGGTTATCACCATCAGGGTCTGAGTCATTAGCGAGTACATCGATTAGAAAAGGTGATGCATTTTCATCCATTGTTGCTGAATCTGCATTAGCTATAGGGCTGTCGTTTACCGGTGTTATTGTAATAGACAATATTGTAGAGTTTGCACCACCGTTGCCATCACTTGCAGTATACGTAACGGTGGCTACACCATTAAAGTTAGCATTGGCTGTATACTGAATTCTATTACTGACCACCGATACTAAACCAGTATCAACAGACGCTGCACTTATTACAAGGCTGTCGCCATCAGGGTCAGTATCATTGGCTAATACATCAATTAGAAATGGGGCTGCATCTTCGTTTCTCGTTGCTGAATCGCTATTTACCACAGGCGGGTTATTATTCGATGTTGTAATTATAGTAACAGAAACTGTACTTGATGAATTACTCACACCATCAGTAATTGTATAGCTAATCACCTCAACTCCTGAAGAGTTTAAAACAGGTGTATAAGTGAGTTTATTATTTGTAACAACAACGCTGCCTCTGGCAACAGAAGCAGAAACAATAGTTAAGTTACTTCCTTCAATATCGCTATCATTGGCAAGTACATCAATTTCAATTGGTGAATCTGCACTCGTTGTTACTGAATCAGTATTTGCAATCGGGGCATCATTAATTGGTGTAACAGTAATGGTAACTGTTGCCGTGGTATCACTTGCACCAGGTGTACCAACTGCAAACCCGTCAATAATTGTGTAAGTTAGTACTATTTCACCTGAAAAGTTAGCTGGTGGAGTAAACTCAATTTGCTCGTTTACAATAGTCACTTCACCAACAGTGTTTTCTACATTGGAAATAGTAATTGTATCGCCATCTGCATCAGTATCATTAGCTAATACATTAAGTAATGTAGTAGGGCTATCTTCTTCTAAAGTAAATAGATCGTCATTTGCACTTGGGAAGGTATTTACTCCGCTTTCACTTAATATTACTTGAGCGGTTGCGCTTAAACCTTGATCGTTCGAGACTGAATAAGTAAAGCTATCTACACCAACAAAATCTAAATTCGGTTGATAAGTAAAAGAGCCATCAATATTTAATGTCAGTTCGCCATTTTGAGTGGTAGTAATAGCGGTGGTATTAACAAAAAGATCGCCAGGCTCAATATTAAAATCGTTAATTAGCAGACCATTTTGCACTGTCGCTTCAAATAATTTATTTCTGCTAAATTGATACGCATCATCTTGTGCAACAGGGTTATCAGGCTCACTGTTTATTATTAAAGTCACCGTTGCAATTGCAGTCGCGCCTTGAGAATCGATTGCTCTATATTGAAATTGATCCACACCATTAAAGTTAGCATCGGGTATATAACTAAAGCTGCCATCAATCGCCAATAATAATTGACCGTGGATAGGAGCAACAATAAAATCTTCATCAACAGAAAAACTATCATCATTAGGGTCTGTGTCGTTGCTCAATACGCCATTAGCGGCTGTAACAAGTAATGTATTATCTTCGCGTAAACTGTAGCTGTCGTTTGTGGCAATAGGCGCTATGTTAGTGTTTGAACTTACAATCGTTACGCGGGCAACTGCTTGTGCACCCTGAGCATCAATAATTCGGTATTGAAAGCTATCTTCCCCTTGCATGTTTTGCTCGCCTTGATATTCAAAGCTACCGTCTTCAAAAAGTGTTAATTCTCCTCGCTCAGGCTCGCTAACAGGGGTTGTATCTACAATTAAGCTATCTAGATCAATATCGCTATCGTTGATCAATAAACCAGGCGATGAAACAACTAAGCTTCCATCATTTGCAATACTATAAATATTATCAAGTGCAACAGGGGTATCATTTACTGCTTGTATCGTAATTTCTACAACGGCGGTATCTACTAAACCAAGTTCATTAATAGCTTCATAACTAAAAGCATCTTCACCATTAAAGTTAGCTGCTGGGGTATAAGTAAAATCGCCTTCTTCGTTTATATTAAGGGTGCCATGTTGTGGCAATATTAATGTATCTGTATTTACGCGCAACTCACCAGTGTATTGGTTTGTGTCATTTATTAATACGTTGCCTTGAAGGGGTTGATCTTCATTTGTTTGAAATTGATCAGCAGTAGCTTCTGGCGAAAAAGCAAGCTCTCCACCAACTGGCGCTATATTTATAGTGCTAGAAAAACCACTCTCACCACTGCCATCAATACCAGTAACCAGTACTTGGTAACTTTTATCTATTAGCGACTGCGTAACGTTTAATGTGGTATCTAAAATGCTTAAAAACTGCTGCCCATTTTCTAAATCATTAATGTTATTAGGTGAAACACCAGCTTGAGTCGCAAGGTAAACGTTATAACGATTAAGTTCTGAATTTGGCTGCCATGAAAGGCTAATATTTCCGCCGTTACGCTGGGCTGTTACACCTTCAATTTGATATGGCTGCCAACTAAAAGTGATCGCATCAGCAAGTACTTGGTTATTTAAAGTATCAGTTATCCATATTTCTAAGCGTAACTCACCAGAAGTTACATCATAAAGTGCAGGGCTAAGACCTATAATAGACTGTTCATAGTCAAAACCACATTCAGAAGAGCAAAGCGATATGCTTTTGTTTACGCTAGGGAGTACTAAATTAACTTCAGCAATACCATCAGAATCAGAGGCTTCAAGTAAAAAAGAAACGTTACCTTGCACTGTTTCGTTTACCTGTGAAAAAACAATGTTAGCCTGTGCATTAGCAATTGTTGGACTAACAATACCTCTACTTGATGTAACAGCACCTAACACTTTTGCTTGTGTGGTTTGGCTACTTGCTATAACGCCAGCTAAATTTACATAGCTAGTAACAGCTAGTGGGCTTATTTCAACCGCTTCTGGTGATTGGACAGCTTCTTGCGTTGAGCTTTCTTCTGAGCCACCACAAGCGCTTAACAAAAACACCATAGAACCAAGCAAAAATATTTTTTTTGCTGTCATTTTAAATACTCCATAATAAAAGCTTTATATCCAATGTGTTTATGGTTCTAATTTAAAAGAACCAGTAGCATTTACATCTGGATTATTTATTTCGTTGAGGTTAAAACTGCCTGAAATTGTGTCTAAGTCATTTAAAAAAATAGCCTCAACATTACCTTCAGCTTTGTTATTAGCATGGGAGGCAAAGGTAACGGCTAAATCAAGTTTACTTAGGTTAATTAGCCCGCTATAAGCCGCGTACCAATTGCCGTTAGCATCATTAAAGCTAATTTCACCATCAGGAACAGTACCATTATCAAAATCGACAGCCATCATCATAGAAAAATCGCTTACTGCACCCGCGCTTGAATCTATATTAAAGCTTGATGCCTGATAGTTAAAAACACCTTGGCGCTGTGCAATCTGATCAATTAAAGATGCATTACTCACAGTTTGAAATTGTTGCTCAGAATAAACATCAGCAATGCCTGAATCCGTTTCAATAATATCAATAATATCTATAATTTCAGGTTCAATTACCTCTGCAACAGAGCTCTGCTCAGACTCTTCTTTATCGTCATCACTTTTAGAATCAATAGCGACTATGTTTTGGTCAAAAACGTTTGCTGCACGGGTTGTAGTTAATACTTCACCTGAAGCAGTAATTTGTGCAAACGAAAACGCCTCATTGTGACCTAAAGAAACCACGTCATTATTTTTTAAAGTTAAATCTATCGCGCCATCCCATACAGCTAAAAATACATCGCCATTAACTAATTGAACCTCAAAGTGAGTTCCACGAATACCAATAGAGCCAACAGGGGTTTTTACATTATATGAGCCACCATTTTTTTTAATGACCCCTGAAATAGAACGTAAACCACCTTTGAGTAACTCAATAGATGCAGACCCTTGTTGGGCATTGCTATCAAATTCGTAGTTAGCAATATTTAGCTCTGAATTTTCTTTTAAAGCAATTAAACCGCCGTCTGACATTGTGAATTGGGCTTTGCTTTTTTCACCAGTGGTAATTCGGTCTACACCAAATACAGTATCTCTGCGTTGTAACTTTCGTTGCAGTTCAGAGTCTCCATCAACAGCTAATACAGAGCCACGAGCTAAAATAGTTTTACCAGCAGGCTCACTTGCTTGTGTATAAAAGCTCACACACAGTAAAGTGGTAATTACAGGGAGTAAATGTTTCATAAGTACCTTAAATTAAAATGAGTAAGATGCGCTTAAATTAATATCTAAACGGTCATATTCGAATAAAGAAATATTGCTGGTTTTATCTTGGTAATTGGCAGCTAGCTGTATTGCTAAATCGCGATTAACTAAATAACGAACAGTTGTTGAGAGCATAAAGAGGTTATCGGCACGTTCTTGTAAAAATAAAGGGTGATCATCTTGATAATTAATCCATTGGTATCCAGCAATTGACAGTAATTGCCATTGCTTAGCTAATTGAGTGTTAGCTTGGTAATACAAGCTAGTAATATTGCGGCTATTAAATTCACCTTCTGTTATATCCGCTTCTTCATTTTTTGCATTAACACTCAAGCTTTGAAACCAACGGCTAGTTGCATAGCTAGCGCCTGCATTTATTGCATAAAATGAGTTATCTAGCTTTTCATCAAACCTATTGTTCATTATCCCAGCGGTTACAGATCCAAATAAATTAACTTGCTTATTTAGCTTAAAGTTAGTGCCTGCGGTTAAAGCTGATTCAGTACGATAAAGTTCACCATCAAGCATTAATGGAGCTGCACCGGCTTGCACGTACCAACTTATATCGTTTTGATTATATTGATAAGCAGCATTTATCTGGGCATTAATACGGTCGTATTGACTCAACTCAGCAAATTTATACCATCCAGCATTAATGTTTAAAGTTACTAAGCTTTTTTGATTGATAGGGTGTGAGTATTTACCTCTATAATTTAATCGCGCATAGTTATCTTGTGTATTTTTACTCTCTGGAGATAATAAAAACTCACCTATGTCAGGAATAATAATTGTATCTTCTGCTGTACCTGCATTAACGTTACCGTCCACGCCAAGAGCAAATTCAACATTTTGGGTATAAAAACGTCCAGTTTGTTGTTGCTTAAAGGTTGTAGAACTTAATAGCGATTGCGCTGATTTTTTTACGTTATCAGATGTTTGAGATGAGTTAATAAGAATTAAAGCTTGAGTATTAGCTGCTGGTAAATTGTCGACCATTAAATAGGTTCTAGCTAAATATAGCCGAGCTTCATACCATCTAGGGCTGTTTTCTACTACACGTTCAAAGGCAAACACCGCAGGCGATGTGTGACCTGAGTTAAGTGCAGAAACACCAAGTAAAAAATCATAAGCAGGTTCACCTAAGTACTGATATTGATCACTACTTTTTTGATAAGCCTGTGAATATTTTTTTTCAGAAACTAATTCTTTTAGTTCAATCAGTAATTTATTGTATTCGTTATCATCTTTAGCTACCGAGCTAAAACTGAGTACAACCAAGTAGCCGCACAGAAAATATCCTAATACCTGTTTAATCATGCTTAATTTTATATCCCATAAAAAGTTTGAACGCATCATCAATAAAAATGGCGCTTAAAATAGAAACCTAGCACTTTGTGTACTTCTAGCACTTTGTGTACTTATATATGATTAATACAAACACATTAGTTAACTAATTGTTATTAGATGATAGGTTGAATTTTACACATTTAATATTTATTTCAAACTAATCACATAAAAAGAGCGCGCTGATTAAGTATTTTAGTTCTAAAAGTATATTAAACATTGATTTAATAGCTGTATTTAAATGGGAGATTTTAATTATTTAAGGTGTTGATTAGGGGCTGTTGATCTTTGTAGTATATATATTAATCAGCCCACATTGGTAGCCACATCATAGTAAATGCTAAAGCGAGCATGGAATGATAATTCCGTTCAAGCTTTTCATACCTTGTAGCTATCCCTCTATATTGTTTGAT